>JBEQUD010000229.1:0-14852 GCA_040349235.1 Acidobacteriota bacterium | reverse complement strand
GCGCGCCGTCGGCGTCGTGGGCGCCGCGGTGGTCGTAGGCCAGGGCCGACGTCAGCGTGACCGTCGCCCCCGCGACGGACGCGATCTCGACCTTCTCGTCCTGCGACTTGTAGTAGCTGTTGCGTTCACTGGCGCGCAGCTGGCGCGTGTCCGGCAGGACGAGCCGGTCGCCCGGCTTCCAGGCCGCGACCGACTGCTCGAACGTCAAGGTGCGCTGTCCGGCGAGCGGCTCTTTGGCCAGTCGCGCGAAGGTCGGCGACTTCGGCGCGCCGCTCATCGTCACCGTGCCGAGCGCTTCGATGCCCGTCCCGACCTGCGCCGGGTCGAGCACGCGATCCGTGGCGCGATCGGCGATGACGATTTCGGCCGTCACCGACGGGCGCACGGGCGCCGCGGGTGTGCCCACTTCGAGGACGCCGCCCTCCATCACCGTGAGGTCCACGACGCGCAGCCGCGTGCTCGCGTCGGTCTTGAAGCCGAGGCGCCCGCGCAGATCGATGCACTGAATGGCGGCGTCGCTGACCGCGTCGTAGGTGACGGTGTGCCCCGCGGCCACCAGAACCTTGTCGTTGGCAGCGGGCACCGTCTTCGTGGACCAGGTCGCCGGATTCGACCAGGCCCCGTCGGCGACGCTCGTCACCGTGGGGTTGGCGCAGAAATACGGCAGGCCACCCGGGACGCCGTTCACGGCCATGCCGTGGTCGTGCGTCATCTGGGCCGAGGCGGTTACTGCGCCCCATGCCAACCACCCGACCGCCACCAGCCCCGCAAGAAATCGCGTCGTGCTCATCTTCTTGGTTCTCCGCGTCTGGGTTCTCCGCGTGCTGGTTCTCTCGCCGAAGACACCGGACCGGGTGGAGGCGCCGGCCGGCAGCTGCGGTCTTAAGGATGGGCGGACGGGGACGGGCCTTTGATGGAGACGATATACGCGGCGAGCTGATCGATCTCCTCTGGGCTGAACGCCTTGCTGAAGCCCACCATCTTGGTGTCCTTGCGCCCGTTCGCAATCACCCGCCTGATGCCGGCCAGCGGGAGCTTCGACTCGCCGAGCGAGGGGGCCTTGTCCGACCCGACGCCGTTTTTGCCGTGACAGCTTTGACAGGCCAGCGCGAACATCTTGCCGCCGGCCGCCACGTCGCGCGCCGCGGGCTTGGTCGGCTCCGCCGAGGCCAGCAGCGACACGGCGCCAATCGCCAGTGCGACGACCGCCGCTCCGACAACACTCGTCTGGACGCGGACACCTGCGAATCCTGCAACCACGCGGCTCCTCCGTGCTGTGTAAAATCCCCGGCTTATCACGCTACAGAATAGCAAAGACCGCCGGAGAAATCACGCTGCATCGGCTGCCGCAAATCCACTACCATCGGGCGAGCAGACGTGCGGGTCCTGGTCGTCGAAGACGAACAAAAAGTCGCCAATGCCCTCAAGGAAGGCCTCGAGGGCGAGGGCTATGACGTGACCGTCGAACATGCCGGCGAAGGCGCGTTCTTCCGGCTCAATACCGAGCCGTTCGACATCGTGCTGCTCGACATGATGCTGCCGGGCCGCGACGGCCTCCAGGTCCTCAAGACCGTCCGCGACCGCGGCGTCGAGACGCCGGTGCTCGTCCTGACGGCGCGCGATGCGCTCGAGGACCGCGTCGCCGGACTGGACGCCGGGGCCGACGATTACCTCGTCAAGCCCTTCGCGTTTGCCGAGGTCCTGGCCCGTATCCGGGCGCTCCTGCGCCGCGGCCGCGCCAACGAGCCTACCCGTCTCAGCGTCGGGGACCTCGACATGGACCTGATGTCCAGAAAGGTGGCGCGGGCGGGCCGCGCGGTCGATCTCACGGTTCGCGAATTCGAACTGCTCGAGTACCTGCTCCGCTACGAGGGGCAAGTGGTGTCGCGCGGAACCCTGGCCAGGGACGTCTGGAAGGAGACCGGGCGCAGCACGCCGCTCGACAACGTGATCGACGTGCACATCGCGCGGCTGCGGCGGAAGATTGACGCGGACCAGCCCGTGAAACTGATCCACACGGTGCGCGGCGTCGGCTTCATGCTCAAGGAGGGCGAGCCGTAGGCCCGACGCCATGAGCCAGAAGCCCCCGCTGTCCTGGTTCCGCTCGCACAGCGTACGTGTCTCGCTGACGCTGTGGAACGTGGCGGCGATGATCATCGTCATCGCGGTCTACGCGGCGGGCGTGTTTGTCTTCGTCAGCCGTCAGGCCTCCGACGCCCTCGACAAAGGCATCCGCGACGACTCGCAGTGGGCCGCGGCCATGGCCGACCGCCTGCCCGACGGGACGGTCAAGTGGTTCGACGACCCGGCCAACTTCGGCGAGGACAGCCCCTGGCTGCAGGTCTGGTGCAGCGACGCCACGGGGTGTGGGCCGCACGTCGGCAACGGCGAGGTCGTCTACCGCACGGTCAAGGCCGATCGGAATCCCATCCCCGGGACCGAGGCGCTCGCCCGGCGGGCCGACGACGGCATCGTGTCCATCCGCGCGGACGCGGCCACGTACCGCATCCTCACCACCGCCACCACGCTCCGGTTCTTCGACACCGACGTGGACAACCACCTGCTGGCGAGCAAGCACGTCGTGATTCAAGTGGCCCGGTCCGAGACGATGATGCACCGCGAGATGACGCGCCTGCTGGCCATCCTCCTGCTCGGCCTGCCGATTGGCGTCGCGACGGCCGGCGGGCTGGGCTACTACCTCGCGCGCCGCGCCCTGGCACCGGTCGAGAGCATGGCCGAGCGCGCCCAGTCGATCACGGCGGACAACCTCCACGACCGGCTGCCCGTGGACAATCCCAACAACGAGGTCGGCCGGCTGGCCACCGTCTTCAACGACACGCTTGGGCGCCTCGAAGGCTCGTTCGAGCAGATGCGCCGCTTCACGGCGGACGTCTCGCACGAGCTCCGCACGCCGCTCACCGCCATCCGCAGTGTCGGCGAAGTGGGCCTCCGCGATCGCCGCGACGAGCCGGCCTACCGCGGGATCATCGGGAGCATGCTCGAGGAAGTCGATCGGCTGTCATCGCTGGTCGATCGGCTGCTGCGCCTCTCGCGCGCGGAAACCGGCCAGGCCAAGCTCGCGCGGGAGGCCATTGCGCTCGACGAGCTCGCCGAGGACGTCTGCGCGCACCTCGGCGTGCTCGCCGAGGAGAAGCAGCAGACCCTGACCATCGAGCGGGTCGGCCTCCCTCGCGGGATCGGGGATCGCCTGGTCCTGCGCCAGTCGCTCATCAACCTCGTGGACAACGCGATCAAGTACAGCCCGGCCGGCGGGACCATCCGCGTGCGGGCCGCGGAAGGGCCGGCCGCGGTCACGCTCGACGTCATCGACAGCGGCCCCGGTATCGCGCCCGAACTGCGCCACCGCATCTTCGACCGCTACAACCATGAGGGCCGCGCCGAGTCGGGGGACCTTCCAGGGACCGGCCTCGGCTTGTCGATCTCGAAATGGGCGCTGCAGATGAACGGCGGCCGCCTGACGCTCGAGCCACCCGCGACACCCGACACGCCGGGCAGCACGTTTCGGATTACGCTGCCGCGCGCGCCCGCGCCGCTCGGCCAGACTGCGCGCAGGCGATCGGTGGCTTGAGCGGCACGACCCCGCCCGGGACTACATCGTCCAGATCGTGCACTTGAGGCCGGAGGGCAGGTTGTTGCCTGCCCAGCCGCAGCAGTACCGCGAGCAGGTCCCGGGCAGCGAATAGGAGTCCTTCAGCTTCTTCCGGTATTCGGGATACAGCGTCTCTGGACCACCGAGCACCGCGTCGAGCGGCAGGTGGTAGAGATCCCCGACTTCCGTCGTGAACGGATTCTGACCGGGCAGGTAGTGCGGCACCGTGCCGGCCGAGCCGATGCCCGGCACCTCGACTTCGGGGTCGCACTGCCGCGGATAGGGGGACACCGGCGTGACCGCGTCGAGCTGCCAGTTCCGGCTGAGCACGTAGTGCTCGGACAGGTAGGCCGGATCCTCGACCACCGAGATGACGGTCATCACGTCCCCGTGTCGGATGAAGTGCTCGGTGAGCACGGTGTTGGGGCTGCTCGGCACGCCATTGCGCCGGACATATCCAGCCTTCATGTGCGTGGTGCGCACGGTCAGCGTGTTGCCCTGCCACACCCCGGTCGAGAACCCGCCAAACGTGTGGAGAGCGTTGTCCGAGGGATGAGGGCGCCCGTCCATCCAGATCGTGCGGCCCCCACGATCGACCGCCCCGCTGATCTTCCAGGCGACGAGCCGGCCGGTCACGGGTTCCGATTCCGACCACATCTTGAAGCTCTGGGGGCCCATGTTCAGGTAGAACGGCTGGTAGTACATGCACTGGCGCTCGGGCATGGACAACTGCGCGGCGGAATAGCTGAGCCCCCTCGCGCGCCCCTGGTCGTTCAGCGGCAGGCCGAGGTAGTCCACGACGTCGGGGCCCGGCATGCGGTCTGTCCAGTCCTCGTGCAGGCGATTGGCCCAGGTTCCGGCCAGATCCAGCTGGGCGAACGCCGGCGTCGGGACGAGGGCCGCGACGAGGGTCGTCATGAACAGCAGCGCGGCCGTCGAGAGAGTTGAATGCTTCATCTGTCTCGTCCTCGTCGCGCCAGCGCGCGGCGGTCCGTCACCAAAAGGAGGAACACGGGCTCGGGTCCCATTTTGCCCCGTTGGGCTCGGCCTTGAAGTTGGGGCTCGTAATCCAGTCCATGCGCAAGTACTGCGGGTCGTGCACGATGCTCGTGACGACGAGCCATCGTTCGCCGTTCTCCTCGACATTCAGGTCCCAGTATTCCGTCAGGACGGCGTTCGCGCTGTAAGGCGCGCCGTTCTTCCTGATGTAGCCCGGCCGCAGATGCGTCGTGACAACCTTCAGATTGCCGAACTTCGCCGGCCCCGCCGGCCGCGGAGGCGGCGCATTCGCCGGCGGCTCTGGTGTTTCCCACTCCGCCACAGAGTCGCCCTGCCAGGTGGGCTCGCCCGCGGGGGCCGCCCACGCGCCGAAATGGAACACGCGAACCTGGGTGCCCGCGTCGGTTTCGACCTTCAACGTGGACTCGTCCTGCCAGGTGATGTGCAGCCGGCCCGGCACGTGCATCACCGCAGGGGCCCCATACGACTTGCACTGTTCCCCCGCGGCCTCGTCCTTGGCGGGGTCCCACGCGTTACCGACCGCCTCGGCCTCGCGCGTCATGGGCAGGCTTGCGAAATCGTTGCGCGCCGGAGTGACCATACGCCACCGCCAGTCCTCGGTGACGACCGACACCCAGTACCCCGTGAGGTCGATGGGCGCGGCCGCTTTGGGCGTGAGCGCCCGCGGCGCCGCGGCGGGCGCCGGCGGCGGCGAGGCCGGCGGCCGCTGCGCGCCGGCGGCCTGGGCCGCGGGATGCGCGGCGGCCCCCAGGCCCACGGATGCGGTCGTCGCGGCCAACAGCGAAGACCAGAGGAGGCCGACAGCGCGGCGCGAGACCGTCATCGCTGCGTCTTCGCCGTCAGGCTCTTGTAGATCGCCTCGACGAACATGGTGGTCGTCCACGGCCCGGAAGTTGCCCCGTACTCGGGCGTGAAGCCTTTGGCGGGGTCGGCGGCCTTCACCTGGTCGAGCGTCATCCCCTTCTTGATCATGTCGGCAATCACGTCCCGGATGATGGTCACCATGTCGCGGTACTCGACCAATTCGGCGGCTTCCGAGACGCGGCCATGGCCCGGCACGACCAGTGTCCCTCCCTCCTGCCACGGAAGCGGGGTCGGCGTGACGGCGATGTTCACCAGAACGTTCAGCGCCGCAATCTCCCCCTGGATGCTCCCGCCCCTCGAGACATCGACGACCGGGAACCGGGTCGGGTTGAAGATGTCGCCCGCGGCCAGGACGTCCGAGCGGCGGAAGAACACGATGGTGTCGCCGTCGGTGTGCGCCGCCGGCTGGTGCACGATGCGGATGGCTTCGCCGTTGAGATAGATGTCCTTCTTCTCGAGGTACGTGGTCTTGGGCCAGAGGTCGGTCGGAAACGGCGACTTCTCCCCCGTCGGCGCGCTCATGCGCAGCAGCACACGCTCGTGGCCGACGGTCATCGCGCCCGGGGATCGATCGAACCCCTCGCCCGCCCGATCGAGGCTTGCGTTCCCCCCGACGTGATCGGGGTCCGCGCTCGTGTCGATGACGTAGCGGATCGGCGCGTCGCTCAGCTTCTTGACGGCGGCCAGCACGCCCGGCGACTGCACGCCGGACCCAGCGTCCACGAGCACGACGCCGTCGGGGCCGGTCTGCATCACGATGTTGCTGCCGCCGCCCGCCACCACGTAGACGTTCGGCTGGAGACGCAGGACCTCGATGGGCGCACTGCTGAACACGACCTCCTGGCCGCGGCTGCCTTGCGCCGGCAGGGTAGCGCCAAGGCAGGCCATCGCGGCGAGCGACCCGGCGAAGGTCGCCGTCCAGCAACGACGGGTTCTAGTCACGCGGACGGAGATTAGCAGAATTCGTGAGCAAGTGAGAAGAACGGTGGCGGCGCCATCCAAGCAGCAGGGCGAGGACAGCGACGCTGACGGCGACCGTGCCCGTCTGCCCCTGTCGCGTCTCCCCGGCGGCCGGCGCGAGTGCGGCCTTGGCGATGTCGCGCTGCTCCATCACGTAGCCTTTGAGCGGCGAGGCCGCATCCGGTCGTGCCGGCGCGGCCGGGTCCGTGCGTGCCGGGGGTGCGGAGTCCGTCGGCGACGGTACCGTGCGCGCGGCGACCGCGTCCTCCGTCGTGACGCCTGGCGGCGTGGCGTCCGCGTTCGAACGACTGGCTGGCGCTTCATTGCGCGCCACGAACGCCTCGGCCGACTGTGCGGCCTGCGCCACGTCTCGACCGGTCGCCCGCTCCATCACGCGTTCGAATCCCTCGAGGGCGGGCACGGGAATGCCGGCCGCCTTGCCCTGTTCCAGGACGTACTTGGTCAACCGGGGATTTCCAGATGTGTGTTCGGCGCCGCTCGCACCGTGGGCGTTGACGCTCTCGATGTACTCAGAAAGCAGCTTCGTCGTCGTCGCGGTGTCGGCCTGCCAGTAGCCCTTGCGAATGGTCTCGACCATGCGGGCAGTCATGTCCTGGTACGCGAAGGGCGACTGTTTCTCGAAGAACGCCTTCATCCCCAGGTCGCGCTTGTCCTGCACGTACACGTCGAAGGTCTCCTGCCACATCCCCTTATCGACCAACTCCGGGACCGTGGCGTTCCACCCCCACAGGTACTCGACGAACTGCCGCATCTCGCCGGCGCCCGCATAGCCTTCCTTCTTCATCCCCTCGATCCACGTCGGGTTGACGTAGCGCGAGCGGAACTCGGTGCCGAGGAACTTGTCCATCGACGTCATCTCGGGTTTGCCTGGGTCGCGGGTGTTGGTGACGACGAGCTCCGGGCTCTTGCCATCAACACTGCGGATCGCGGACGCGAGGCCACCCATGTACATGAACATGTCGTCGTTGTCGAGCGCGCCGTAAAGCATCGTGGAACTACTGTGGACGACCTTCTCCGTGCCTGACAGCGCCAGCCGGAACACGTCCGCCATGGGCTCGCCCCAGA
The DNA here is from genome assembly GCA_040349235.1 of Acidobacteriota bacterium. Lineage (GTDB taxonomy): Bacteria > Acidobacteriota > Vicinamibacteria > Vicinamibacterales > CAVVIG01 > JBEQUD01. The sequence goes on along the minus strand of JBEQUD010000229.1, from coordinate 7,312 downwards.
AGCCGTTGCCGTAGCCGTGACCCATCTTCCGGATGTAATCGTCCGCCATCCCCTTGTCCGAGTCCCAGGTACCGCTCGCGGCGGCAATCGTCGAGGTATTGAGGTTGAACGTGCCGGGCGGCTCGTCGAAAATCCGCACGCCCGCGCGCATGTCGGCATCTTCTTCGGTATATCCCTTCGCGACGAGCGCGGCCTTTGTCGCCAGGTAGTGGCGCCGGACGACGTTCTCGACCTCCTCGATCGCCTTCACCTTCTGCACGGCCTTGTCCATCAACAGGGTGACGTTGTGGAACATGCCCTCGGCGGCGGACGCGATGACGATGTCCACGCGCGGCCGGCCCAGTTGGGCGCTCGGAATCACCTCGACGTCAATCACCTTGTCGCGGCTGTTCCAGACCGGACGCGTGCCGAGCAGATAGAAGATCTGTGACTCGAGCACGCCCTCGTGGCGCATCGTCTCGTCGCCCCAGATGACGAAGGAGACCTTCTCCGGATACTTGCCGTGCTGCTTCACGTGGTCCGCCAGCATCTGGTCCGCCAGCTTCACGCCGAGCTCCCAGGCGGCCTTCTTCGGCACCTTGTCCGGATCGATGCCGTAGAAGTTCTTGCCCGTCGGATACGAATCGGGGTTGCGAATCGGCTCGCCGCCGCCGCCCGCCGGCACGAAGCCGCCCGACAGCGCGTGCATCAAGGAATCCAACTCGCGCGCGCCGGATTGGACGATACGACTCTCCATCTCCGATGCGAGGACCTTCGCGTTGTTCGGCAACAGGCTTCGGTCGGCGCTCACAATCGCCTCGATGGTACTCTCGCGGAGCGCCTTCTCGGGGGTGCGGCCGAAGGCGTGCAGGCCGTAGGGGATGTTCGCGGTCTTGAGGTCCACGAGGTGTTCTTCCACCCGGTGAATCGCCGCCTCGTCCAGGGCGTCGGGCTTGGACAGGTCGAGGCCGAGATCCTTCGCGATGCCGAGCGTCCCGACCTGCTCGCGGATTCTGCCCAGATAGCTCTTGGCCAGCTCGGGGTTCTTGCTCAGATTCTGATCGTAGTCGCCGATCGTTTCGCTGAGCGCCGCAAGTTCCGCGTAGAGCCCGCCTTTCTTGAACGGCGGCACCATGTGGTCGATGAGCGTGGCCATCCCACGCCGGCGGGCCACGAGGCCTTCGCCGACGACATCGACGTTGTAGATGTACAGGTCCGGCAGGTCGGCAATGAGCGCGTCGGGCGCGTCCTCTTCCGAAAGCGCGGCGTCCTTGCCGTCGAGCCATTCCAGCGTGCCGTGCGTCCCGATGTGTACCACCGCGTCGGCCTTGAAGCCGTGGCGTAACCAGGCGTAGGTGGCGACGTACTGGTGATGCGGCGCAAGGTCCTTCGCGTGATACAGCTTCTCGTGGTCCTCGCCCCAGCCGCGCGCGGGCTGCGGCAGAAGCACGATGTTGCCGTAGCGCACCACGGGAATGACCAGGCTAGCACCCTCGGTCCCCGCGGTGGCCATCAACCGGTTCTTTTCCGGCAGGCCCCAGTCCTTCAGGATCTTGGCGCGGAGGCTGGGCGCATAGGCGTCCAGCCACGTCTTGTATTCGGCTTGACTGACGCGAACGGCATCGCCAGCCGCCAGCATCGCGTCCAGTTCCCCCGGCGCGTAGCCGCCGACGTTGCGCGCCTTGGTCGTGATGTCGTCGAGGACGTGCGCGGCAGACAGGTCCGCGTGTCCCAGGTCGTAGCCGTCGGCCGCCAGCCGCTGGAGAATATTACCGAGCGACTCGGCCACGTTCAGGTAGCTGGCACCGATGTTCGCCTTGCCAGGCGGAAAGTTGTAGTACAGCAGCGCCACCCGCTTGTCGCGGTTCGGCGTTGTGCGAAGCCGCGCGTAGCGGAGACCGCGCTGCACGGCCGTCTCGATCCGGGACGGGATCGGCCGGCTGACCACGACCGTCAGGCCAGTATCCGCATCCCGCACCTTCTCCTTGCTGCCGACCACGGTGGGCGCCGTCGTGCCCGCGAGTTCGGGCACCGCCATCTGGAACGTGCCTTCGAACATCGACAGGCCCGAGTTCGAGGCGCGCCACTCTTTCTCGGTGCGGCCGTACAGCCCGACGAGGCTGACGACCGGGATATCGACGTGCGCCAGCCGCTTCCACGCCTCTGTGTCTGCGAAGTTGAAGAGAAAGGACAGCGCCGCGTCCGCGCGCGGCCGCCCATCGGCGTCGCGCAGGAGGGCCTCGGTCGCGACGGCGCCCGGGTAGCCGAACATCGGAATGGCGTCCGCGCCCTGCCGCTCGACCTCGGCGACGATCGCGTCGAGCAGGGCGGTGTCGCCCGTGTAGTAGGTGGACTTGTAGAAGCCGACCGCCACGCGCGGGGCACCGGGATGAACCTTGCCGTGGGTCCGCCTCCATGCGTCGAACGCGTCCCACGTGGCGAAGACATGTCCCGACCCGCCGGTCGGTTCCGGATAGTAGTAGCCGGCATCCAGGCTCGGCTGCGGATCGGGAATCGTCAGGCCCGGCACACCAGCCTGCGTCAGCGCGTACTTGAAGAGTGCAAGCTGGTTCGCAAACCCGGAATGCGCCCAGAACGCGCGGGCGCGGTCGTCCCACAGGCAGCCCTTCGCGAGGTACGTCGCCTTGGGCAGAAGGCCTTCGCCGACCGCGAGGACGGCGCCGTGCCGGCGCACGGCGTCAATCACGTCCACCTGGTGCGCGGCGTTGAACCGGTCGAGCATCTGCTGGTTCATGATGTCCAGCACCAGCACGTCGGCGCCCGTCAGGTCGGCCGGCTTGACGTCGTCGAACACCGATTCCGTGAGGACGGTGAACGTCACCTGGCCACGCAGGTCGGGACGCTCGGCAAGCAGGGCTTTGTAGGCCCGGAGCGTGCCGGCCATATTGCCGTCCGAGTACACGAACCCGATGTGCACGGGCTTGGCGAGCGCCGGTCGCGCCGTCGTCGCGCCGAACGCGAGCAGCAGCGCCAGCGAACGCCCGAGCGCCCGGGCCGTCACCGGCCGCCGCCTTCCACGCCGGGCGCCGCGGCCTCGGGCACGTAGATGACCTGCCCGTTCGCCAGCCGATACGCGGTCCCGAGCCGTTCGCCGTCGCCGGCCATCGTCTTGCCGCTCACCTTGTAGGCGGTGATCTTCGTGCCCTTCTTGACCACGATTTCGCGCTCGCCCTGCGCGTTCGTCTTGACCATGGTGACCTCGCTCTTCGCGTCCACGAGGTCGGCCATGCGGTAGATCGAGAAGAGCGACACCATCAGGCCGACGATGAACACGACGGACACGTCGAAGAGATTCGCAATGCCGGCGAGCGGATCCTCCTCGACGGGCTCGTCCACCTGCGGCATCCGGAGGAAGCGCGCCACGGTCAGGCCTCGCCGCCGAGCTCGTGCGCCATCCGCTCGGCCAGGTACCGCTGCTCGTGCACCGTTTCGTTGACCCAGCCCTGCCGCACGGCCGCCACGACATACGCGAGCGTGCCCGTGGCGAGACCGACGATGGTCGTCGTGAACGCCACGACCATCTGCCCGGCCATCGCCTCGAGATTGCCCGCGGCCAGCGAGGCGAGCGAGGTGCCCATGGGAATCAACGTGCCGAGCAGCCCGAGGCTGGGGCCGACCTTGACGAGCATGCGCGAACCGGAGAGGCTGCGGCGCACCTGCTCCTCGTGCGTGAGCACGAGGTGCTCCAACCCCCCGGTACCCAGGGTGCCGTCCGCGCGCGCAATCTCCACCGCGTGGAGGAGCGTGCGCAGGGCGGCGGGCAGTACGCGCCGTCGGGCATCAGGTGCGCCGATGACGGCGCCGGCCCGCAGCCACTCGTCGATGCGAAAGCCGCTCCGCTCGCGCCGCCGCACAACCGACTCGACGAGCGCGTGCCCGGCGAGATACAGCGACGACGCGACACAGACCCAGAGCAGCACCATCACCGGAAAGCGCAGGACCTGACCGAGGGCGAACAGCCCGTTTTCGAGCACGCCAAGAAGACTCACCGACTTCTCCATCGAGAGAACAGGGCGGACATGCCACCCACACCGAGCGCGCCCGTCACGACCAGCAGCGTCCATGCCGGGACGGCAAGGACGGCTCCATCCGCGAGTGGTTGGACGTTGAGCGCCACGGCCGAACGCCACCCTTCGACCAGGTGCGGGACCATCGCGACGCCGAGGCCTGCGCCCGACACGAGCAGGAGCGCCTCTTCACGGATGGCCTGCGGCGCAAAATCCCGGCGCGTCGCCACCAGGCAGGCCGAGAGCGTCGGCCACGCGGCGCCAACAGCCAGCGCGCCCGCGCGGGGGACGCCGTTCGCGTGCAGCAGCGCGCCGGACCAGGCGGCCAGCACACCCGCGCACACGGCCGCGGCCGGCATCACCAGGCCGCCCAGCAGCCGGCCAGCGTCCGCCCTGGCCAGGAGCGCCGTCGCGACGAGGGCCGCCACGCTGCCGGCCACGGACGCGTCCGGTACGGCCGCGGAGAGCGTGGACGCCGCAACAAAGCCAAGGGCGATCAACAGCCAAGCCAGCCAGCGCGCCGACGCCGCGGCGGCGAAGACCGTCGCCCCGAGGCTGCAGAGCAGCCACAGAGCCTGGTCGATAATGGTCACAAACAGATAAATGTTAGCTGATTGCGTGCGCGGCGTTCCTGAAGTTCTCGTCAGGTTCTCTTTAGCCAATCTTCAGATCCGGATCTCGGCCACTGCCTGCTACAGTGACGGGACATTGAGGGTCGCTTCCATGAAACGAGTTGTCGCGCTCGTGACGTTGCTCGTCCTCGCTGGTGCCGTCGTCTTTGCCCACAACGGCAGCGATCACGTCCGGGGCGTCGTCACCGTGCTGGCTGGGGCCGCCATCACCGTGCGCACCGCGCCCAACGTCGCCAGGACGTTGTCGCTGACCGACGAAACAAGGGTCAGGCGAGGCACGAAGACCGTGCCCTTGAACGAGCTGCAGGTGGGCGACCGGGTTGTCGCCCACGTAAAAGCGAAGACCGCGCAGGTCCTGTTGGTCGAAATCGGCGAGGCGCCGGCAGCGACCGTCCGCAAATAGGTGTCGGCGTCGGAGTCAGTGGTTGCGGCGACAGTAGGGAGATCGACGCTGCCTGTCTCGTGTCTCAGAAAGGCTCGCATGCGTACGCGGATATGGTGTGTCTCGCTCGTCGTCATGTTGCTCGTCGCGCTCGGCGCCGCCCAGGGGCCAGATGCGCTGGCGGCGCTTCAAGGCCGCTGGGTCGTAACGGCGGGTCAACATGGCGGCAAACCGCTCGACGTCATCAAGGGCGGCGTCATCACGATCGCCGGCGACGCGTTCGAGATCCGCACCGCGAGCGGAAGGCTGCTCCAGGGCACACTTCGCGCGGACACCGGACAGCAACCGTTCCACCTGGATCTTCTGCACGCGGACGGGGTGCGGTGGGAGGGCATCTACGAGATCACCGACGGGGGCGCGGGCTTCCGGATGAACTACGTCGAAGCCGGTGGTCCGGACGCGCGTCCGGCCGTGTTCATGACATCGGATAAAACGGAAGAGACGATCGTCGTGGCCCGGCGCGAGACGCGCTGATCTCGCGCGGCCTCGTGTGACGTCCCTTTTGCGCGCCTATCTCCACCGGCCCAAGTCCCTCTTCCTCCGGCGCGTCCTCTTCCAGGTTCATCTCTGGGTCGGCGTTGCCGCAGGCGTCTACATCTTCGTCGTCTCGACGACCGGCGCCGCGCTGGTCTTCCGCATCGACCTGCAACGCGCGCACTACCCCCAGTTGTTCACCCCGGGCGACGACGGCCCGCCCGCCGAGCCGGCAACGCTACTCGAAAACCTGCAACGCGCGTATCCCCAGTACCGCGTGTCTGGCATCGATGCCCCCACGACCACCAGGCCCACCTATCTCGCGTATGTGACCGATGGCCCGCGCTTCCGGACCGTGCTCCTCGATCCGGTGACGGCCTCGGTCCTTGGTGAGTTACCGGAGCGATCGGCTATTCGGACGCTGCAGGACCTGCACTTCGACCTGCTGGCCGGCCGAACCGGGCGACTCGTCAACGGCGTCGGGGCGGCCTGCCTGTTCGCGATGTGCGTGACAGGATTGGTGATCTGGTGGCAGGGTGCCAACACGTGGCGACGCGGATTCGCTGTGGATGTCCGGCGCAATTGGAAACGGGTCAACTGGGACCTGCACAGCGCGATCGGCGCCTGGACCCTCGCGTTCCTGACGATGTGGTCGGTCACGGGGATCGCCTTCGCGTTCCCGCGGCAGTTCCGGACGGCCGTCAACGCCGTCTCGCCGCTGACCGTCGTACGCGCCCCGCAGTCGGATCCGCGCGGGGCCGGTCTGGGTCCGCGCCCGACGGGGCGGACCCTCATCGAGCGGGCACGCCAGCGGATGCCGGACCAGTTCGTGGCGCGCGTGGTCGTGCCGGCCAACGACCGCGGTGCGTTCCAGGTGACGTTCTCGCCAGTGAAGCCGACACCGGTGGGGGCAACCAATCTGCCCTCTGTCTATCTCGATCAGTTCACAGGGGCGGTGCTGGCGGCACCCACCGAGGCGCCTCGTACCGCGGGTGACATGGTCATGAAGTGGGTGGCGCCCTTGCACGTCGGAAGCTTCGGCCCTACGGGCCTCAGGTTGGCCTGGGCCGTCCTCGGCCTGTCACCCGCGCTGCTGTTCGTGACGGGCCTCCTGATGTGGTGGTCGCGGGTTGTACGCGCGCGCGGGTAGAACGTGGATGCCGACTGTTCCACGTCCGGCGGCCACCGTCGAATACCTGGTGTCATGACAAAAACTTCAGCAACTCTTCAGAACAACGTCTGCCAGCAGGATGCTATCGTGCGCGTCGTCAATGCTGAACTCGCCAATCCTGCGTGGGGACGACCTGCGGCATTTCCTTCGCCGTCTGACGTTCGCGGCAACACCCAACCTCGAAGACGCGCTGGCTGATCTACCTGCCGACGCGGCCACCGCGCGGTTGGTGGCCGTCTCGCGCACGATGCCGCAGCCGACGCCCCCGGCATGCGTCGGCGGGACATGGACGAACGCGGCCCTGCGCGTGCGCGGCACCAGCGCGGCCCAGTACGACGCTATGCGGGCGGCGCAGCTCCGTTCCGATCGTCGGGACACCGAACTCGTCCGCTAGTGGTGGCTCCAGGAACTGATCACTGGGCACGCGCCGCTGCGCGAGAACCTGATGCTGTTCTTCCAGACCACGCGTGGCTGCTCGGCGGGCACGGTCGAGATACCCCACGCGCTGCACCAGTCGAACGCGCTCGTCCGCCGCATGTGCCTCGGCTCCATTCCCGCGCTGCTCGAAGCACTCGTGCTCGACCCG
>JBEQUD010000227.1:0-7415 GCA_040349235.1 Acidobacteriota bacterium | reverse complement strand
AACAGCCCCCGACGGCGCCCGTCTTGTGCCTCGCGCCGACCGGCGCGCGCCACTCGTAGCCCCCAACACAGACAGATTCGTCGATTTCCTTGAGCAAATACAGAACAGCGGCGCCGAAGGCCTTGGTGCCTTTATGTGAGATTTATATAATGCCGTCAGCGTTCTCCTTCTCCTTGGGCGGCAGGTCGCACGCGCGCTCGAAAGGTATCCTCAGGAGGCTTATGTTTCGGTCGTCTCTGTGCGTGGTTTGTGCCTTGATGGCCGGGAACGCATTTGCAGAGAAAGTCACGCTGACACGCGCACTGGAACTTGCGGATTCGGGCCATCCACGCCTCCGGGCGGGCGTTGCGCTGGTGGAGGGCGCGGCGGCGGGCATCGTGTCGGCGAGCGCGTATCCCAATCCCGACGCGACGTTCGTCGCCGGAAGGCAGACGGGGCAGCCGCCGGGCGGCCAGAGCAGCGGCGTCCCCCTCTATGTGTTCTCGCAGCCGCTCGAGCTCGGGCCGTTGCGTCCGAGCCGCATTCAGCTGGCCGAGCGGGGCAAGGAGTCGAGCGAGCATCTGCTCGGCGAGGCGCGTCTCGGGGTGCTTTCCCACGTGCGCCGAACGTTCTTCCAAGTGCTGCGCCGGGTCGGCGAAATGGAAATTGCCGCCGAAAACGTCCGGCTGGTCGAGGATCTCCGCAATCGCATCCAGGTTCGCGTGGACGTTGGTGAGGTCGGGCGGCTCGAACTGGTGCGAGCCGAAACCGAGGTGGCGTCGGCCCGCACGCTGGCGTCGAGCGCCCAGCTCCAGCACATCACGGCCGTCGCGCAGTTTCGCGCCGCGGTCGGCGGGGGATTGACCTCCACCATCGAGCTGGACGGCGTCCTCGATCCGCCGGTGGTGCTGGCCCCGCTCGACGACGTCCGTCAGGAAGCCATCGACCGCCACCCGGCGCTGTCGCTGGCGCGCGCGGAAATCCGGCGCGCCGAGGCGCGCGTCTCCTACGAGACGGCCCTCAGGCGGCCGCAGCCCGCCGTGCGAGGCGAGGTCGATATGTCGGGGCCGTCGTACCGCGTGGGCCTGGCGCTGCCGCTGCCGATGTGGAACCAACGCCAGGGGCCCATTGCCGAGGCGGCGGCGGGGTTCCGGCAGGCGACCGCCAGCGCCCATGCACGCGAGATTGAAATTCTCGCGGCGCTCGATGGCGCCTACGAGCGGTACGGCGTGGCCGACCAGCAGGTGAAGCTGTTCGAGCAAGGCCTCCTGCGGGAGGCCGGAGAAGCCTTACGCGCCGCGGAGGTCGCGTATCAGCTCGGCGAACGCGGCATGCTGGAGGTCCTCGACGCGCAGCGCGTTCTGCGCGCCGTGCGTCTGAACTTCCTGAATGCGCAGTTCGACCGCCAGGCGGCGTTGGTCGATCTTGACGAACTGCGCGCAGTCAACCTTCGGGGGAATGCACCATGAGAATCGTCCGGATCCTGGCCGCCGTCTGCATGCTCGCGGCAGTCCTTGCGTGTAGCAAGCCCGCCGCCCCGCCGCCGCAGGCAACCAAGCCGAGCGCCGAGACACCATCGAACGCCCTCGAGATCACGGTTGACGCCAGCCTGCTCCAGGGGCTCAAGGTCGGCGAGCCGGACTGGGCGAGCGTGCGGGTGAGCCAGACGGTTGCCGCGCGAATCGTGCTCGATGAGACGCATCTGGCCAAGGTGGGGTCGCCGATCATGGGCCGCATCACCCAGATGGTCGTTCAGGAAGGGCAGGAGGTGCGCCGGGGGCAGCTGCTGGCGCAACTGCACAGCACGGGACTGAGCGAGGCGCAGTTGGCGTTTCTGAAGGCCCTGTCGCAGTGGCAGGTCGCCCAGCGGGCCGTGGAACGCGCGCATGCGCTGCTGAAGGCGGACGTCATCGGATCCGTCGAGCTGCAGCGCCGGGAAGCGGATCTCGTCCAGGCCAGCGCCGAACGCGACGCGGCCCGGGACCAGCTGGAGCTGATGGGGATGACGTCGGAGGCCATCGACGAATTGGAGCAGACCCGCGCGATCAACTCCATCGCCCGCATCATTGCGAGCATGGACGGCACTGTCCTTGCGCGGCACATTGCCCTCGGGCAGGTGGTCCAACCGGGTGATACGGCCTTCGAGGTGGCCGACCTCGCGTCCCTGTGGCTCGTCGCCGATGTGCCCGAGCAGAACGCGGGTGGCCTCCGCGTGGGCGAACTCGTCGAGGCACAGGTGGCCGCGTTACCGGGGACCAAGGTCCAGGGCACGCTCTCCTTCGTGAGCATGATCGTCAATCCGGAGACACGCACCGTGCGGGTCCGCATGCAGCTGCCCAACCCGGGCCGCACATTCAAGCCGTCGATGCTGGCGACCGTCACCCTCAAGGATGGGGCCGAGCGCCGGCGCCTCGTGCCCGCGTCAGCCGTGGTCCGCGAGGGCGACGGGGAAAACGTCTTCGTGCAGATCGATGCCGACACGTTCGTGCTCCGGCCGGTGTCGCTCGGCGCGGAATTCGAAGGCCGTCGCGTCGTGGTGGACGGGCTCCGGTCAGGGGAGCGGATCGTGCTCGACGGGGCGTTCCACCTGAACAACGAGCGCCGGCGGCAGCTCCTCCGCGGCAGCGAAGGGGCGTAGGGGCATGCTGGCATCCCTCATCCACGGCGCCCTCGAGCACCGCATCATCGTGGTGGTGGTGGCGTTCATCGCCCTGGCCGCAGGGGTCGATGCGACCCGCAAGCTGTCGGTCGATGCGTTCCCCGACGTCACGAACATCCAGGTGCAGATTGCCACCGAGGTGCCGGGGCGCTCGCCCGACGAAGTCGAGCGCATCGTCACCGTGCCGGTCGAGATCGGCATGACCGGCCTTCCGGGCATGACCGAGATGCGCTCGCAGAACGAGCCCGGCCTCTCCATCGTCACGCTGGTCTTCACGGACGAGACGCCGCAGTATTTCGCGCGCCAACTGGTGGCCGAGCGCCTCGGGGACGTCCGCACGCGCCTGCCCGAGGGCATCAACCCCACGCTGGGCCCCGTATCGACGGCCCTCAGCGAGGTGTACCAATACACGCTCGAGCACCCGAGCGACGGCGAGCGCGCCCTCACCAAGGACGAGCTGATGGAACGGCGCATCGTCCAGGACTGGGTGGCGCGTCCGCTGCTGCGGTCGATGCCGGGTGTCGCCGAGATCAATTCCACCGGCGGCTACGTCAAGCAGTATCAGGTCCTCGTCGATCCGGTGAAGATGCGGTACTACAACCTCACCATCGGGCAGATCCGCGAGGCGCTCTCCCGGAACAACGCGAACGCGAGCGGCGGCATCCTCGCGCAAGGGCCGGAGGTCCTGCTGGTGCGGGGCGTCGGCCTCATCCAGAGCCTCGACGACCTCCGGGTCGTCGTGCTGAAGGCCGTGGGCGCGACGCCGGTCTATTTGCGCGACGTCGCCGAGGTCAGGATTGGCGACGAGGTCCGGTACGGCGCGATGCTCAAGGGCGGGTACACGGAGGCCGTCGGCGGCATCATCATGATGATCGCGGGCGGGAATGCCAAGGCGATCGTCGAGTCGGTCAAGGCGCGCGTCGAGGAGATCAACACGCGTGGGATGCTGCCGGGCGGCCTGAAGATCGTGCCGTACTACGACCGGTCGCAGCTGGTTGACGCTGCCTTGCATACGGTCACCAAGGTGCTCGAAGAGGGCATCGTCCTGGTCGTCATCGTCCTGTTTCTGTATCTCGGCGATCTGCGTTCGAGCCTCATCGTCATCGCGACGCTCGTCCTGACGCCGGCCTTGACGTTCCTGGTGATGAACCACTACGGGATGTCCGCGAACCTGATGTCGCTCGGCGGCCTGGCCATCGCCATCGGTCTGATGATCGACGGCTCGGTCGTGGTCGTGGAGAACGTCTTCTCGCGACTGGCGCAGCAGCGCGGCGCCAACCGGCTGACAACCGTGTACGAGGCCGTGATGGAGGTCGCGACGCCGGTCATCTTCGGGATCTGCATCATCATTCTCGTGTTCCTGCCGCTGATGACGCTCGAGGGCATGGAAGGGAAGATGTTCGCGCCGCTCGCGTACACCATCGCCATCGCCCTCGCGATCTCCCTGGTGCTCTCGCTCACGCTGACGCCGGTGCTGTCCTGCTACTTCCTGAAAGGCGGCAACGATCACGATACGCTGTTCGTGCGCATGCTCAAGTGGCCCTACGAACGGGTGCTCGTGTGGGCCACCGGCAACCCGGTCAAGACCCTCGCCGTGTCGGTCGCGGTGTTCGTGGCCGCCATCTCGCTGTTCCCGTATCTCGGGACGTCCTTCATCCCCGAGCTGAAGGAGGGGACGATCTCCCCGAACATGGACCGCGTCCCGAACATCGCCCTCGACGAATCGATCAAGATGGAAGCCGAAGCGATGCGGCTCCTGCGCCGGGTGCCTGGCGTGAAGTACGTGGTGTCGCGTCTCGGGCGTGGCGAGTCGCCGGTCGATCCGGCCGGCTACAACGAGAGCGACCTCATGATCCAGCTGGTACCCGAGGAGGAGCGCCAGGGCCGCACGCAGGACATGATCGCGGAGGATGTCCGCAAGATCGTGACGTCGTTCCCCGGGGTCAACCCCGTGATGGCCCAGCCGATTTCCGACCGCGTGGACGAGATGGTGACCGGGGTGCGCGCCGATGTCGCCGTGAAGGTCTTTGGTGACGATCTCGGACAGCTGATGCGGCTCGCCAGCGAGGTGGCCCGCGTGGCGGCGACGATTCGGGGCACGGGCGACATCAAGGTCGATCGGGTGTCCGGACAGCACAACCTGAACGCCACCATCGACCGCAACGCGATTGCGCGCTATGGCTTGAACGTGGCCGATGTCAACGACGTCATGGAGGCGGCCGTGGCCGGCGTCGTGGCCACCGAGATCTACGAGGGCGAGCGCCGATTCCAGGCGGTGGTCCGCTATCCGGAGGAGTTGCGCAACAGCGTGGACGACATCCGGAGCATCCTGCTGAACGCGCCGAACGGGGAGGAAGTGCCGGTCAGCAGCATGGCCCGCATCGAGATCAAGGAAGGCCTGTCGCAGATCAAGCGCGAGATGGCCAAGCGCCGCGTCAACGTCGGCGTCAACGTCCGGGATCGGGATCTGGGCGGCTTCGTCGCGGAGCTCCAGCAGAAGGTCGAGCGTCAGGTGAAGCTCCCTCCGGGCTACTACTACGAGTGGGGCGGGCAGTTCGAGAACATGGAGCGCGCGCGCAAACACCTGATGGTCATCGTGCCCATCACCATCGGGGCCATCTTCTTCCTGTTGTTCCTGCTGTTCAGGTCGGTGCGCTTTGCTGCGCTCATCATCATGGTGCTGCCGTTCGCGTCGATTGGCGGCGTGGTGGGGCTCTTCGCGACCGGCGAGTATCTCTCCGTGCCCGCGTCGGTGGGGTTTATCGCCCTGTGGGGCATCGCCGTGCTGAACGGGGTGGTCCTGGTGTCGTATATCCGGAGCCTGCGCGAGAGCGGCCTCCCGCGCCGGCATGCGATTCTGGAGGGAGCCAAGGTGCGCTTCCGCCCGGTGATGATGACGGCGACCGTCGCGGCCCTGGGGCTCGTGCCGTTTCTGTTTGCCACGGGCCCAGGGGCCGAGGTCCAGAGGCCGTTGGCGATTGTCGTCATCGGCGGTCTCATCACGTCCACGTTGTTGACCCTGGTGGTCGTGCCAGCGCTCTACGGATTCTTCGACGATCGGCCGGAGACGGGCAGCGCGGTCGCGGGAGCCTAGGAGGGCGCCACAGCGTGCGATCAGTGGAGAACAGGCCGCGTGTGGGCGGGTCCGTGGCGGCCGTCCGCGCGTCGGACGTCGGTCGATGGGGGGCCGGTTGTCGCTGCCGCGAGGGATTTGCAAGCGGCACCGGAAGTGGACGAGAATTGGGAGTTCAGCGAGGGCTGTGGTCGGACATACTCCATTCAGTCAGGCAGTTAGCCCCAAGCACCCCTCAGGTAAGGCGCCGTCGCCAAGTGGTAAGGCAGAGGTCTGCAAAACCTCCACCCCCGGTTCAAATCCGGGCGGCGCCTCCAAACTTACTCAATAGATCGACCCACCAGGCCCCTCCCGGGGTCGGGCGCGCTCAGGAATGGCCGGATCGTAGCTTATCGTTCGTAGAACCTCCCAATGGGTCGCAGCCGTGATGACGTGCGCTCGGCTCGTCGAGGAGCCATGCCAGCACGCACTCGACTCCGCGTAGATATTCACCGGCTTCTCCTCGATCGGCGACCAGGACGCCCGCCCCCAGCCCGCACGCGGCGAAGAAGGAAACACCCATCACCCTCAACCGCGCAAGAAGAGTAACGTCAACAGGGTGAATACGGGCAACACGACGGCCGCGCTGTACACCATGAAGCCGCCAAACGAGGGCATCTTGATGCCGCGGTGTTCGGCGATGGCGCGGACCATGAAGTTGGGACCGTTGCCGAGGTAAGAGTTGGCTCCCATCATCACCGCACCCAGACTGATGCCCGCCAGAACGTCATGAGGCACGCCCACGACTTCATCGACGAGGTGCTGGCTTTGTGCGAGCGTCAGGAACGTCAAGTAGGTGGGCGTGTTGTCCAGGAACGTCGATAGAAGGCCCGTGGCCCAGAAGTACTCCCACGGCCGTTGAAGACTGAACGCGGCTCCGTGGACGCGCAGTAACGCCAGCGCCGGCAGCATCGTCGCGAAGATACCGGCGAAGACGATCGCAACCTCGGCGATTGGTTGCAGCGAGAAGCGATTGGCGTGATAGAGATGCGCGGAGGTTGTCAGCCACGACGCGACGACGATGGTCGTCGTCGCCAGCTCGCGCCAAGGCGATGGGAGCAGGACCGTTGCCGCGACCACAAGAACAAGGAGCCCGAGGTTGTGTGCGCCGCCGATATGGAGTGGCTTGATGTTCGCGCGATCCATCCGGATCCGCTCGGGGGGCTCTCGCCGGTGAACGAAGCTGTCCCACAGGAAGTAGATGACGAGGAGCACGCCGAGCGCGAACAGCCATTCCGGCCAGAGCCGCAACGTCCACGTGAATGGCACGCCCCGAAGGTAGCCGAGAAATAGCGGTGGATCGCCAAGCGCGGTCAGGCAGCCGCCGACATTCGACACGATGAAGATGAAGAAGATGACGGTGTGGGCAACGTAGCGACGCTCCTTGTTGGTGCTCAGGAGGGGCCGGATAAGCAGCATCGAGGCGCCGGTTGTGCCGACCACGCAGGCCAGAAATGCGCCGAGCGTCATGAAGATGACGTTGGTGGCCGGTGTGGCTTCAAGGTCGCCCTCGAGGAGAACGCCACCAGCCACGAAGTAGAGGCCGCCAATCAACACGACGAACGACACGTATTCGCGAGCCGCGTGGACGGCGGCGCCAGGGTCGTGGAGCATGTACAGGCCCACCACTGGCACGCCGAGCACGACCGACACCACCAACTTCCG
>JBEQUD010000224.1:0-2904 GCA_040349235.1 Acidobacteriota bacterium | reverse complement strand
GTCTACTCGTTGCGCGGCGCCCCGATCGAACCGCATCCGCAGCGGTTCTACGCGGGGGCCAATCTGAGTTTCTGACAGGCCGCAGCCCGCCCTGCAGACTGCAGCCCGCTACCGCATCTTCGTCAGCGGCATGCGCTCCACTCTGATGACGGACGCTTTCAGCTTCTCGTAGAGCGGCTGCACTTCCGCAGGCAGGCTCTCGCTCAAGACGCGAACAGGATCGTAGTCCGCGCCCGGAACCACCGGATCGAGCAGGAACACGTACACCACCGCATCGCGGCCGGGCTCGGACGAACGCAGCATGCGCCAGGCGGCGGCCTGCTGGCGGCGCGTGGGATCGGTGCTGGCGTCGAGGGCTTGCGCGAGGCGGGCAACGACAGCTTCGAACTCGGCGGCTTTCTCGGGCCGCACGTAGAACACCAGGAGCGCCGTCGTGGTCTCGAAGGTGTAGTCCGGCGCGGCCGCGGCTTGCGCGGGCGGCGCCGGCGTCTGCGCGCGCACCAGCATCGGCGCCGCCGCGGTCACGACGACGGTCATCAGACTGGCTGAGACGACTCGAAACACCGCGCGCCTCCTGCAGCTTTCGACTGCGAGCACCCTGCGCATCGAGGGCACGGCGCCCTCGGGCCTGACAAGGTGTCGTGAGTGCCGGTGACGATACCACGGCGTGCGCGACAGCACAGCCGGCAGCATTGACCGTACGTGACAAACGGGAGATCCCACGGTCGTGGAACCTCCCGTTCACTGCCCGCTCGAGGATTCTATTGAACTTTCTTCAGCGGAACCGGGTTGATGCCGGCAATCGTGTCGGCCAGCTTCTTGTACAACTCTTCGGCCTGCGGCCGCTCGTAGAGCCCGGAACTGTACATCAGCACCGTGGGGCTGTACGTCGGAGCCTTTGCGGGATCCATCGAGAACACGTACGTGACGCCCTGCGGACTCGCCGGCAGATCGGCCTTGAACATCTTGAGGGTCTCGGCCACCGCCTTGACATCAGGCTTGTCGCTTGCCGCGGCCTTCGCCAGCAGTTCGGCCCACACCGACTCGAAGTCAGCCGTCTTGTCCGCCTTGACCGTCCACAGAACCAGGGCCGCATCCGTCGTGAACTTGAACGGATCTGGAGGCGCCGCTTCCTGAGCTGCCGGAGCCGCAGGCGCCGGTGCCGGCGCCGGGGCTGGTGCCTGCTGCGCCTGAGCCGTCACAGCGACGCCGACCATCGCCGCGAATAATGCCGTTACGATCGTGCGCCGGCTCGACGCCGACCCGCTACCCAACACGTTCATGTAATGCCTCCCTGCCCGCCGGGCAATCTCGCCAAAAGGTTCCATACTGTAGCGTACCCCCGCAAGTGTGCGGGAGACGATTCTCTTCCGCCGGTGGTCTCTCCACCTGCGTTACACGAAGGTCGTCAGGACCTCGTTCGCCATCAACATTCCGCTTCGCGTCAACCCGAACGCCGCGGGGGTCCGCCAGACCAGACCGGCGTCAACCGGATCGGACAACGCCGCGCCGTACTCCTTCCACGGATCGACGCCGTATCGCACGGCGAAGGCCGCGCAATCCACACCACGCGTCAGGCGCAGGCCCGTGAACAGCGCTTCCTGAATCCGCTCCCGCTCCGACAGCGTGTGCAATCCTGACGCCACCGGGACGCGGTCCGAAATGCGGTCGATGTAGTCCGTCGTCGACGCCACGTTGTGCCAACGCGCCCCACCGATCGTGGTGTGGGCGCCACACCCAAACCCCCGCCAGCTTCCGCCCGTCCAGTACTTGAGGTTGTGCCGGCTCTCCCGATGCGGCCGCGCCACGTTGGAGATCTCGTACTGCCCGTATCCCGCAGCCTCCAGCCGCTCCAGTGCCTCCAAGTACATGTCGGCGGCCTCGTCGTCGGCCGCCTGCGTCCAACCCGCGTTGTCTGATTGGACACCGTTCGCGCGCCGTTGGATGGCCTCGCGCAGCGGGGCATTTGGATAGAGTTCCAACAGGTACAACGACAGGTGATCCGGGCTGAGGGCCACGGCCTTGTCGACCGACTCCAGCCACGACGTCTTCGACTGTCCTGGCAGCCAGAACATCAGGTCGAGGCTGACGTTGCCGAGGCCGGCCGCCCGCGCCTCCCGAACCGCTTCGCCAATCCGCTCCACCGTGTGGATGCGCTCGAGCTGCCGCAGTTGCGCCTGGTCGAACGTCTGCGCGCCAAAGCTGATGCGCGTCACGCCAGCGCGGAGAAAACCCTCCATGCGGGCCTCGGACGATGTCTCTGGATTGGTTTCGAGGGTAATCTCCGCCCCAGGCGATACGTCGTAGGCCGATCGGCAGGCGGCGATGAGCCGGCCGACCTCGGCCGGCTCGAGGAGCGAGGGCGTGCCGCCGCCGAAGAAGATCGTGTCGGCAGGCTGCCCGTCGGCGGCGTCCAGAATCTCGCGCTCGATGGCGTCGACGTACCGCACCTTGAGCGCGGCGTCGAACAGTCCGCGATTGAAGTTGCAGTAGCTGCAGATGGCCCGGCAGAACGGGATGTGGAGGTACAGGCCGATCACGAAACTTCGAACTTCGAAGTTCGAACTTCGAAATTCCCTCAGCGTCCCGCCTTGCCGCCGGGCCACCGGATCTCGCGCGAGATGCCGGGTTCAGCCGGTTCCTGGGTGCGGCGGACGTCGGCGCGGGCCTGGCCGTGGGTACGGGCAGGCAACGTGCGGCGTCCCCGGTTGCGCTTCCAGAGCGTCTCCAGATCGTCGGCGCCGCCGTTGGCTGGCAGCATGCGGTAGTCGCCGCCGTCGTACTCGAGGAACTCGCACATCTCGTGCAGCCGCGAGTGGAGCCGGAAGCCGATGCGCACCTTCAGCGAATCGAGATCGACGTCATCGGGCAGGTCTTCGTAGTTCGTGGTGAAGATGTTGGCGC
>JBEQUD010000212.1:0-13133 GCA_040349235.1 Acidobacteriota bacterium | reverse complement strand
CGGCGCGAACATGAGCTGGTTGAGGCACGACAGGAACGCGGTCAGGGTCTTGCCGCTGCCGGTTGGCGCCAGAATGAGCGTCGAATCGCCGCGGGCGATAGGCGGCCAGCCGAGGACCTGCGGGCGCGTCGGGGCCTCGAAGGCGGCGACGAACCACTCGCGCACCGCCGGATGGAACAGCCGAAGGGGATCAGTATTCGCCCGCGCTGTCACTCCGGCATCTTATAATGGGGGTTCGGTCTCGTTGGAACTGCGGAGAAAAGGATAAAGGCCATTCATGGGTGATGCGGGCGAAGGACTCATCGACGCGGAATCGCGGATTCAGGAGCGCATGGAAGAGATGGAGCGGGCGCGCGTGCAGCGCCTGCCGAAGACCGTGCGCGATCCGGGACGGATGCAGGCACTCGAATCGCTCCGGCTTGCGCGCACCGAGCTTGCACGTCAGCTCGAGGCGACCACCCACGTGCAGCGCCGCGAGCAGATCGTGCAGGCCCTGGCCGAGATCGATCGCCGGGCGGCGGAGACGAGCGCGGCCATTTCGCAGTAGCGGTGTGCTGGGCGTTCGGTGAGGCATCCCATCGAGGGGCTCGTCTTGCTCGACGACGGGTCGAGATGGATGCGCCTGACCGACCCGGTTGCCGTCATCGAGACCGATCGGCCGGAGGACGTCCAGGCCACGATTCGAGACGTGCAGGCGCAGGTTCGGGCGCGTGGCTGCCACGCGCTCGGCTTCCTGCGCTACGAGGCCGGGGAAGCCTTCGGCCTCACCGTCCGCCGTGCCGCGCCGGCGGCGGACGCCCTGCCGCTGGTGTGGTTCGCCCTGTTCGACGCGGCGAGCGCCCGCGCCGTCGCCCCGCCGCAGGCGGACACCCCGTACCGGCTCGGGCCGCTGGCGGCGTCGGTCAGCCGCGACGCGTTTCTCGACGCCGTGCGCACGATCCGCCGTCGTCTGGCGAGCGGCGACACCTACCAGGTCAACTGCACCTTCCGGCTGCGCGCGACATTCGAGGGCGATCCGCGCAGCCTCTTCGCCGATCTCGTCGCGACCCAGCGCGGCCGCTACGGCGCGTTCATTCGCGCGGGACGCTACGCCATCTGCTCGGCATCACCGGAACTGTTCTTCGCCCTCGATGGCGAGGCAATCACCGCGCGTCCGATGAAGGGCACCGTCGCTCGGGGGCGGACGGTCGCCGAGGACCGCGAACACGTCGAGCGCCTGGCCCGTTCCCCGAAGGAACAGGCGGAGAACGTGATGGTCGTGGACATGGTCCGCAACGACATCGGGCGCGTGGCGCGCGTGGGCACGGTTGCCGTGCCCGAGTTGTTCACGACCGAGCGGTATCCGAACGTCTGGCAGATGACGTCCACAGTGACGGGGCGGACGGCGGCCCCGCTCGACGAGGTCGTCGCGGCGCTCTTTCCCTCCGCGTCGGTGACCGGCGCGCCCAAGGTGCGCACCATGCAGATCATCGCCGAGATCGAGCGTGAGCCGCGTGGGGTCTACACGGGCGCGATCGGGCACATCGGGCCCGACGGTGCGGCGCAGTTCAACGTGGCCATCCGGACCGCGGTCGTCGATTGCGAGGCGGGCACGCTGGAGTTCGGCGTGGGAAGCGGGGTCGTGTGGGATTCCGACCCCGGGCAGGAGTACGACGAGTGCCTGCTGAAAGGCTCCATTCTCGGGCAGCGTCCGCGGCCGTTCGAACTGCTCGAGACGGTGCGCTGGACGCCCGATGAGGGTTTCGCGCTGCTCGACCGGCATCTCGCCAGGATGGAGGCGTCCGCCGGCTATTTCGGCTTCCGGTGGCCGGGTGGCGAACTCGAAACCGCGCTCGATCGCGAGGTGCGGGGCAGTGCAGCGCCTCGCCGGGTGCGCCTGCTCGTGGCGGAGGACGGCGCGGTGCGAACCGAGAGCGTCGGCCTCGATCCGGAACGCCTCGATCCGGGATCTAGTGTCGTGCGCGTGCGGCTCGCCGCGCAGGCTGTGGACACGAGGGACGTCTTCCTGTTTCACAAGACCACGAACCGTGCGGTCTACGAACGGGCTCGCCGGCCCGACTGCGACGACGTCGTGTTGTGGAATGCCGCCGGCGAGGTGACCGAGTCCACGACCGCCAACGTGGTGGTGCGCGTCGGCGGCCGTCTGGTGACGCCGCCGGTTGCCTGCGGGTTGCTGCCGGGCACGTTCCGGGCCGAACTGCTGACGACGGGGGCCGTCGTCGAGGCTCGTGTGACGATCGAACAGTTGGCGAACGCCGAAGCGCTGTGGCTGGTGAATTCGGTGCGCGGCTGGCGGCGGGCCGTACTGGTCAAGTGACAAACGCGTCCCTCGATTCCGACTCTCGACTCTGGACGGGCAATGCGCTAGCATGAAGCTTCGCTTGCGAAATTGTTCACAAGCGAGGCGTGCGCGTCCCGCGCGCGCTGGTGCAGACCACTCCCCATGCAGGGCTGGACTTCCATTCTCATCATGATCGCGCTCGGCGCAGGGTTTGCGCTGATCTCGGTCCTGTTGTCGAGCGTGCTCGGCCCGAGCAAGCCGTCGCCGGAAAAGTCCGCCCCGTACGAATGCGGCATGCCGCCGGTTGGCGATTCCCGCGAGCGGCAGTCGGTGAAGTTCTATCTCGTGGCGATGATCTTCCTGCTGTTCGACATCGAGGTGGCGTTTCTCTACCCCTGGGCCATGGCGCTCCGCGACCTCGGCTGGGCCGGTTTCGTCCAGGTGCTGTTGTTCATGGGGCTGCTGCTGAGCGGCTACGCTTACGTCTGGCGGAAGGGCGCGCTCGACTGGGGCACCGAGCACCGGTGAGCGTACGGGCCGGTTCTCGGCGAGGAATGCGGGGAAAACATGGGGCTTGAAGCGGAAATTCCGATCCTGACAACGACCGTCGAGAAGATGGTCCAGTGGGCGCGCCGGTCTTCCATCTGGCCGGTCACGTTCGGCCTTGCCTGCTGCGCCATCGAGATGATGGCGATGAGCTGCTCGCGCTACGACGTCGCCCGGTTCGGCGCCGAGGTGTTTCGGGGCAGCCCGCGGCAATCGGACCTGATGATTGTGGCCGGTCGTGTCTCGCGGAAAATGGCTCCCGCCTTGCGCCGGATCTACGATCAGA
This sequence comes from Acidobacteriota bacterium, assembly GCA_040349235.1. Taxonomy (GTDB): domain Bacteria; phylum Acidobacteriota; class Vicinamibacteria; order Vicinamibacterales; family CAVVIG01; genus JBEQUD01. Next base: position 10,020 of record JBEQUD010000212.1, on the reverse strand, counting down.
TGCCCGAGCCCAAGTGGGTCATCTCCATGGGCGCGTGCGCATCGGTCGGCGGGGTGTTCGACAATTACGCCATCGTGCAGGGGGTGGACCAGGTGGTCCCGGTGGACGTCTATGTGCCCGGTTGCCCGCCGCGGCCCGAATCGCTCATCTACGGGATCGTCCAGCTCCAGCGGAAGATCTCGGAGCAGAAGCTGGCCTAATCATGGACGCGCCCCAGCTGATCGCGTCCCTGCAGGAAAGCGTCCCCGCGGCGCGGCTCGAGGCCGTGGCCTCGGTGGACCTGCACACGACGATCTACGCGTCGCGCGACGACATGGCCGAGGTGGCGGCGGCGCTGCGTGACCGGCCGGACCTTCGGTGCGGGCTCCTCGTCGAGCTCACCGCGGTGGACTACCATCCGCGCGCGCCGCGCTTCGAGCTGGTGTACCTGCTCGTTTCGCTCGAGCACCGTCATCGGATTCGTCTGAAGGTGACGCTGGAGGGCGGCGACGCGCATATCGCGACGGTCAGTCACGTATGGCCGGCCGCAAACTGGCTCGAGCGCGAAGTGTGGGACCTCTTCGGGATTGCGTTCGACGGGCATCCCGATCCCCGAAGACTGCTCATGCCGGAGGATTGGGAGGGGTTCCCCCTGCGCAAGGACTACCCGGTGCAGATTCGCATGACGCCGCGCACCACCGAGCCGCTCCAGGTGACGGAGCAGGAATTCCGCGCCAATGTCGAGCGCGATCGCTTGACGCGGTCGGAGTAGGCGACGAGGCATGGCCGACATCCGCACTGAAGCGTTGACCGTGAACATGGGGCCGCAGCACCCCAGCACGCACGGCGTCCTGCGCCTGCTCCTCACGCTCGACGGCGAAACCGTTCTCTCCGCCTCCCCGACCATCGGCTACCTCCACACCGGCATCGAGAAGACGACCGAGCAGAAGAAGTGGCAGCAGGTGATTCCGCTCGTCGAGCGGATGGACTACCTGAGCGCCCAGTCGAACAGCATGGCGTTCTGCCTCTCGGTCGAGACGCTGCTCGGCATCGAGATTCCCGAGCGCGTGCGGAACATCCGCGTCCTGCTCGCCGAACTGCAGCGCATCAACAGCCATCTCGTGTGGCTCGGCACGCACGGGATGGAAGTCGGCGCCGTCTCGGTGATGCTCTACTGCTTCCGCGAGCGCGAGATGCTGCTCAATCTCAACGAGCTCATCGCCGGCTTCCGCATGTTCCCGAGCTACATGCGCATCGGCGGCCTGCGCGAGGACCTGCCTCGCGGGTTCCACGCGGCCGTGCGCGAGCTGCTCGACCGCCTGCCCGGCAAGATCGACGAATACGAAGATCTCCTGACGAAGAACGAGATCTACCTGAAGCGCACGCAGGGCGTTGGCGTCATCTCGAAGGACGACGCGGTGGCGTGCGGTCTGGTGGGTCCGATCGCACGCGCCGCGGGCGTGGACTACGACGTGCGCAAGGTGTTCCCGTACTTGGGTTACGACACCTACGAGTTCCGCGTGCCGGTACAGACCACGGGCGACGTTTACGGACGGTACCAGGTCCGGGTGGCGGAGCTGCGCGAGAGCATGAAGATCTGCCGCCAGGCGCTCGACCGGATTTCGCCGAGCGGCGTGTTCGCGATCGCCGACCCGCGCATCACCCCGCCGCCGAAGGACCGCGTGTACACGGAGATGGAAGCGCTCATCCAGCACTTCCTGATCTACTCTCAGGGCTTCACCGTGCCGGCGGGCGAGGCGTATGTACCGGTCGAAGGGCCGCGTGGCGAGCAGGGCTTCTCGGTTGTCTCGGACGGGACGAACCGGCCCTGGCGCATCAAGTCGCGGGCGCCGTCGCTTCTGGCGTGCCAGGCGCTCGAGCGCATGATTGTCGGTGGGCTTATCGCGGACGTCATCGCGGTCATCGGATCGATTGACGTCGTCATGGGGGACGTGGACCGGTGACGTTTCACCCGAAGATGGCGTACGGCGCCACCTTTCACAAGTCGGCGCGGCAGCTCGAGGACGAGGGTCCGCCCTTCGTATACACGGACACGAACCGCGCCCGCTTCGATGAAATCATCGTGCGCTATCCGGCGGACCGCAAACGATCGGCCGTCCTTCCGGCGCTGTATCTCGTGCAGTACCAGCAGGGGTACATCACGGCGGCGGCCATTCGCTATGTCGCCGAACTGCTCGAGATCACGCGGGCGGACGTCGAGGATGTCGTGTCGTTCTACACGATGTTCTACCGCAAGCCCGTCGGGAAGTTCGTGCTGCAGGTCTGCCGCACGTTGTCCTGCGCACTGAACGGCGCCGAGCGCGTGACCGAAGCCCTGCAGGCGAAGACCGGGTTGCGTCCAGGCGAGACCGACGCCGACGGCACGTTCACGCTCGTCGAGGTCGAGTGCCTCGGCGCCTGCGACCGCGCGCCGATGGTCATGGTGAACGACCGGTGGCACGAGTGCCAGCGCCCCGAAGACGCGGCCGCGCTCGTGGACGAGCTCCGCGCCAGGGGCGAGGCGGCGTTGAGCGGCTGCCACCACGTCGTCGAGGGCAAACGACATGCGTAGCGTCCGTTGCCGACCGGGCGGCGCTTGCGCGCCGTTGGGGGCGTAACCTCGATGGAACCGGTCCTCACCAAGTACGTCCGCGAGCCGCATTCCTTCACGCTCGACTTCTACCAGCAGCACCAGGGATACGACGCGCTCCGCAAGGCCGTGGCGATGAAGCCCGACGAGCTCATCGAGCTCGTGAAGGCGGCGGGCCTGCGCGGCCGCGGCGGCGCGGGCTTCCCGACTGGCATGAAGTGGCAGTTCGTGGACAAGAAGTCAGCCAAGCCCCGCTACATCGTCTGCAATGCCGACGAAAGCGAGCCTGGGACGTTCAAAGACCATCTGCTGATGGAGCGCAATCCGCACCTGCTCGTCGAGGGCTGCGCGATTGCCTGCCACGCTATCGGCGCGAAGGTCGCCTACATCTACATCCGCGGCGAGTTCCTGCACGTGCAGCACGTGCTCGAATCGGCGATTGCCGAGGCCTACGCGGCCGGGTTGATTGGCAAGCACGCGCTCGGCGGCGGCTTCGAGTGCGACGTCTTCGTGCACCGTGGGGCCGGGGCCTACGAGGCGGGCGAGGAAACGGCATTGCTCGAGTCCCTCGAGGGCAAGCGCGCGCAGCCGCGGAACAAGCCCCCGTTCCCGGCCGTGGTCGGTCTCTATGGTGCGCCGACCGCCGTGAACAACGTGGAGACGCTCTGCAACGTGCCGTCCATCGTGCTGAACGGCGCGGAGTGGTACGCCGCGCTCGGCCCCGAGAAGAACGGCGGGCCCAAGCTGTACTGCGTCAGCGGACACGTCAAGCGGCCCGGCGTCTACGAGGCGTCCATGCAGACCACGCTGCGCGAGCTCATCGAAGAGCGCGCGGGCGGCGTCCGCGACGGGCGCACCCTCAAGGCGGTGATTCCCGGCGGGTCCTCCGTTCCGATTCTCTTGCCCCACCAGCTCGACACACAGGCCAGCTTCGACGGCATCCAGAAGGCGGGGTCGCTGCTCGGGTCGGCCGGTCTCGTCGTGCTGGACGACACGACCTGCATGGTGTGGCTGGCGGAGAACCTGCTGCACTTCTACCGCCACGAGTCGTGCGGCAAGTGCACGCCGTGCCGCGAGGGCACCGACTGGCTCCATAAGATTCTGCAGAAGATCGAACGCGGCGACGGCGACCTGCGCGATCTCGATCTGCTGTCGAGCATCGCCGGCAACATCGCCGGCAAGACGCTCTGTGCGTTCGGGGACGCGGCCGTCACCCCTGTCGTGACCACGCTCAAGCACTTCCGCCACGAATACGAAGCGCACATCCGCGAGGGCCGCTGCACGCTGCCCGCCGAATGGCGGTCCGCGCACGGGGGCGCGGGGCATTGACACGGTTCTTCGCGGCGCAGATCGTGCTGACGCTGTTCGTGTTCGTCATGCTGCTCAACTCGGCCGCCATCATGGTGTGGGTCGAGCGGAAGGTGGCGGCGCTGCTCCAGCAGCGGCTCGGGCCGTACCTGGTCGGGCCGAAGGGGTTGCTCCAGCCGCTGGCCGACGTCGTCAAGCTGATGTTCAAGGAGGAACTGCGGCCCAAGGCCGCCGACGCGTTCCTCTTCGGCCTGGCGCCCATCATCTCCGCCACCTGCGCCTTCGCGGCGTTTGCGGTCGTCCCGTTCGGCGCATCGACGACCTTCTTCGGCCTGCTCGACGAACCGCTGCGGCTCCAGGTCGCGGACGTCAATGTGGCGGTCCTGGTCATCTTCGCCGTCGCGTCCATGAGCGTGTACGGGATCGTGCTCGCGGGCTGGAGCTCGAACAGCAAATACTCGCTGCTCGGCGGCCTTCGCGCCTCCGCGCAGATGATCAGCTACGAGCTGTCCTACGGCCTGGCGCTCGCAAGCGTCCTGCTCCTCGGCAATTCGCTGTCGCTCACCGACATCGTGGGCCGCCAGGCCGGCACCTGGCTGGGCTTCATTCCTCGCTGGCTCGTGTTCGTGCAGCCGATCGGGTTCCTCATCTTCATGACGGCGGGCGTTGCCGAAACCAACCGCGCCCCGTTCGATTTTCCCGAGGCCGAGCAAGAGCTCGTGGCCGGCTACCATACCGAGTACAGCAGCATGAGCTTCGCGATGTTCTTCCTCGCGGAGTACATCAACATGGTGACGGTCTCGGCCGTGGCAACTGATCTCTTCCTCGGCGGCTGGCACGGGCCGTTCCTGCCCGAGTCGTTCGGGTGGATCTGGTTCCTGCTGAAGGTCAGCGCGATTCTGTTCTTCTACGTCTGGATGCGGTGGACGCTGCCGCGCTATCGCTACGATCAGTTGATGCAGTTCGGCTGGAAAATTCTGCTGCCCCTTGCCACCGTCAACCTGCTGGTCACGGCAGCTGGAGTGCTGTATTTTGGCCTGTAGGCCTCCTCTCGTCGCAGGGGCCGGGGCCCGGTCACGCGCATGACGCTCTTCTACGTATTCGCGGCGATCGCCGTCGTGGCGTCCCTGCTCGTCATCGCCCAGCGGAATCCCATCTACAGCGTGCTGCTCCTCATCGCGTCCTTCGGCGCGCTCTCCGGGCTGTACGTGCTCCTGAGCGCGCCTTTCGTCGCGGTCATTCAGATTGTCGTGTACGCCGGCGCCATCATGGTGCTCTTCCTCTTCGTCGTGATGCTGCTGAATGCGCCCCACGAGGAAACCGAGGCGGACGAACGCCGGCACGTGCTGCTCAGGAGCGGCGCGTTGCGGTTCGGGGCCGTGCTGGCGTTTGCGCTCGCGGCCGAACTGGTCTGGGCCCTGTCGCAAGGGCGCGACACTGGCGCCTTCCCCGGCGCTTCCGTCGCCTCGGTCGCCGCCATCGGCCGGACGCTGTTCACGGATTACGCCTTCCCGTTCGAGGTCACGTCCATCCTGATTCTCGTGGCGCTCGTCGGGGCGGTGGTGCTCGCACAGCGCGACCATCCCCTCGACCGGGAGCGGCCCTAGCCATGCCGACGCTGGATCACTACCTGCTGCTCTCGGCGGTGCTGTTCGCGATTGGCGCGGCCGGCGTGTTCGTGCGCCGGAACCTCATCACGATTCTTCTGTCCGTCGAAATCATGCTGAACGCGGTCAACCTGACGTTCGTGGCGTTCGGCCGCGCGCTCGGGACCGTTGACGGCCAGATCATCGTGTTCTTCGTGATGACGGTCGCCGCGGCGGAGGCGGCGGTCGGCCTGGCGATCGTGATCGGCCTCTTCCGTCACCGCGAGTCCCTCAACCCGGACTCGTTCGCCCAGCTCAAATGGTAGTGGCATGCTGCTGCTGATTCCGCTCCTGCCGTTCGTCGGCTTCCTGGTGAATGCCGGTCTCGGCCGCCGTATCAGCAAGGCGGCGGCGGGCGCCGTGGCCTGCGCGGCGATGATTGGTGCGTTCGCGGTGTCCCTGGCGGCCGTGCTCCGGCTTGTTGCGCTCGCGCCCGAGTCGCGTGCGTTCGCCCAGACGGTGTTCACCTGGATCAACTCCGGCGACTTCACCGTGGCCTTCGGCCTGCGCCTCGACCCGTTGTCGGCCGTCATGATTCTCGTGGTGTCGGGCATCGGTTCGCTGATCCACATCTACTCGACGGCCTACATGCACGAGGAGCGCGATGCGGAGTTCGCACGCTACTTCTCGTACCTCAATCTGTTCGCCGCGTTCATGCTCGTGCTGGTGCTTGGCGCGAACTTCCTCGTGATGTTCGTCGGCTGGGAAGGCGTGGGGCTGTGCTCGTACCTCCTCATCGGCTTCTGGTACGAGAAGAAGTCCGCATCGGACGCCGGGAAGAAGGCGTTCATCGTCAACCGCATCGGCGATTTCGGCTTCGTGCTCGGCGTGCTGCTGCTGTTCGTCCGCTTCGGCACGGTGGATTTCCAGGAGGTCGCGCGGGCCGTGGCGCCGCTCGGGCCCGAGGCGGCCTTCGGCACGATCTCGATCATCACACTCCTGCTGTTCGTGGGCGCGACGGGGAAGTCCGCCCAGATTCCGCTGTACGTGTGGCTGCCCGACGCCATGGAGGGGCCGACGCCGGTGTCCGCGCTCATCCACGCGGCGACCATGGTGACGGCGGGCGTCTACATGATCGGCCGCAACGCGGTGCTCTTCAGCCACGCGCCCCAGACGCTGGCCATCGTGGCGGTGGTGGGCGCGGCCACGGCGCTGATGGCTGGCACGATTGGCCTCGTGCAGAACGACATCAAACGCGTGCTCGCCTATTCGACGGTGTCCCAGCTCGGGTACATGTTCCTGGCCATGGGGGTGGGCGCCTTCGGCGCGGGCATCTTCCATCTCTATACGCACGCGTTCTTCAAGGCGCTGCTGTTCCTGGGGTCTGGCGCCGTGATTCATGCGCTGTCGGGCGAGCAGGATCTCCGGAAGATGGGCGGGCTGCGGACGGAGCTGCCCATCACGTACTGGACGTTCCTCATCGGGTCGCTGGCCATTGCCGGCGTCCCCGGACTGGCCGGCTTCTTCAGCAAGGACGAGATTCTCTTCCACACCTATGCGAGCGGCCACACCGTGCTCTGGGGCGTGGGCCTGCTCACCTCGCTGCTCACCGCGGTGTACATGTTCCGCCTGGTGTTTCTCGCGTTCCACGGCGCGCGCCGGGCGCCGACGGATGGGGTTGCGCACGCGGCCCATGACGCGGCGGGCTCGACCGCTGGCACGCATGTCGTGCACCTGCCACACCTCCACGATGCGCCGCCGGCGATGGCGTTCGCGCTCATCGTTCTGGCCATCGGTTCCATCGTCGCGGGGTACGCCAGCCTCTCCGGGCGCTTCGAGACCTTTCTCGAGCCCAGCTTTGCCTTGCCTTCCGCGGAGGCGGTGGCGGATGGCGGCGCGTCGCTCGAGCTGACGCTGATGGGCGTGTCCACGGCCGTGGCCGTGCTGGGGATTGGCCTCGCGATGTTCTTCTTCTTGAAGGTGCGGACGGCGGCGGACCGGGTTGCCGGGCAGTTCGGGCCCCTGCATCGCCTGCTCGAGCACAAGTACTACGTGGACGAGATCTACGACGGTGCCATCGTTCAGCCGATCCACCTGATTTCGGAGCATGCCCTCTGGAAGGGCGTGGACGCGGGCCTCATCGACGGGTCGGTCAACGGCGTGGGCGTGATGGTGCGCGGCAGCGGGGAGATGCTTCGCCGGCTGCAGACCGGTTCGGTTCGCGCCTACGCGGCGTCGCTGTTGCTCGGCGTCGTGCTGGTGCTGGGGTACTGTTTGTGGAGATGACAGTCCGACATGGGACGGGGCGCTTCTAGGACGTGATGACGCTGCCGATTCTGACGTCGCTCGTGGCCCTGCCCGTGGTCGGGGCGCTTCTGCTGCTGCTGGTGAAGGACGATGCGCTCGCCCGGCGGGTGGCGTTCGTCGTCTCGCTCTTGGTGTTCGCTGGGACGGTCCTGCTCTGGACGCGCTTCGACGCGGCCTCGGCGGATTTCCAGTTCGTCGAGCGGCATGCGTGGATTCCCACGTTCGGCATCAGCTATGTCGTCGGCATCGACGGCATCAGCTTGCTCCTCCTTGTTCTCACCGGGTTCCTGACGCCGCTGGCGCTGCTCGGGTCGTGGGAGTCGGTGCAGAAGCACGCGCGCGCCTTCTGCATGTTCGTGCTGCTGCTCGAGAGCGCGATGATGGGCGTGTTCGTCTCGCTCGACCTGTTCCTGTTCTACGTGTTCTGGGACGCGATGCTCATCCCGATGTATTTCCTCATCGGCATCTGGGGGTACGACCGGCGGGTGTACGCCTCGGTCAAGTTCCTGCTGTACACGATGGCGGGCAGCGTGCTGATGCTGCTGGCCATCCTCGGCCTTGCCTATCTGCACAGCACCACGACCGGCGAATACAGCTTCGACCTGCTGCGCCTCTACGCGCTCGACATTCCCCCGCATCTCCAGTTCTGGTTCTTCCTCGCCTTTGCGCTCGCCTTTGCGATCAAGGTTCCGTTGTTCCCGTTCCATACGTGGCTGCCGGATGCCCACGTCGAGGCACCGACGGCAGGCTCGGTCATCCTCGCCGGCGTCATGTTGAAGATGGGCACGTACGGGCTGGTGCGGTTCGCCTTCCCGCTCTTTCCGCTCGCCGCGTCCTTCTGCGCGCCGTACCTCGCCGTGCTCGCGGTTGTCGGCATCGTCTACGGGGCCCTTGTGGCGATGGTCCAGCCCGACATGAAGAAGCTGGTGGCGTATTCGAGCGTCAGCCATCTCGGGTTCGTCGTCCTGGGCATCTGCGCGATGAACGTGCAGGGGGTGGAGGGCGCGGTCTACCAGATGCTGAACCACGGTGTGAGCACCGGCGGCCTCTTCCTCATCGTCGGCATGTTGTCGGAGCGGCGCCACACCCGTTTGATCGCGGAATTCGGCGGCCTCAAGAAGGTCGTGCCGCATCTGGTGGCGGTCTTCCTCATCATCACCTTGTCGTCCATCGGCCTGCCCGGGCTGAACGGCTTCGTCGGGGAGTTCCTGATTCTGCTCGGCGCGTTTCGCGCCAACCCCACCCTGGCGGCCGTCGCTGCGACGGGCGTGATTCTCTCGGCCACCTACATGTTGTGGATGTTCCAGCGGGTCAACTACGGGCCCGTGACCAACCCGAAGAACGAGCGGCTGGCCGACCTGACGCCGCGGGAATGGGCGGTGCTCGTGCCGATTGTGGCGTTGGCGGTGGTGATGGGCGTGATGCCCAACCTCTTCCTGCGTCCCATCGAGCCGGCCGTGACACGCATGCTGCATCAGATTCAGGCGCAGGCGCCGGCCCGGATCCAGGCCGACATCCGGACGCCGAACCCGAGCGGGCGCCCACTGCCATGAACGCCTACCACGCTATCGTGCCGATGCTGTGCGTCCTCGCCGCCGCGATCACGGTGATGGTGGCCGAGGCGTTCCGGTCGCCCGGCGAGCGCATGCCCGTGGCGCCGCTCGGCGCCATCGGCCTCGGGGGGGCCGGCATGGCCGTGGCCCTGCTCTGGAACCACAACGCGTCGAGCTTCGACGTCGTGTCGGCCGACAACTTCGGCCTGTTCGTCACCGGCATCCTCGTGATGGTCGGGCTGCTGTCGCTCGCGTTTTCGTCTCCGACCATCGACCGGGAGCGCCTGCCGCGCGGCGAGTACTACGCCCTGATGCTGTTCAGCCTCGCCGGCATGATGCTGATGGCGATGGCGACGGATCTGCTCGTCATCTTCCTGGCACTCGAAGTCCTCTCGCTCGCCGTGTACGTGCTGACGGGCATTCGCCGGGAATCGCCGACGGCGACCGAAGCCGCGTTCAAGTACTTCCTGCTCGGCGCGTTCTCGAGCGCCTTCTTTCTGTACGGCATTGCGTTCACGTACGGCGTGACGGGCAGCACCAGGCTCGACCGCATCGCGGACGTCCTCCGGGGCCAGCATCAGGCCGCGACGCCGATGCAGTTGCTGGCCATGGGGCTCGTGTTCACCGGTTTTGCGTTCAAGGTGTCCGCGGTGCCGTTCCACATGTGGACGCCCGACGCCTACGAAGGAGCCCCCAC
>JBEQUD010000209.1:0-5417 GCA_040349235.1 Acidobacteriota bacterium | reverse complement strand
ATCGTCCTGGTCCTGGCCGACGCCCGATTGTCCCTTGGCGGCCATGACGCCTGCCACCGTGAACGGCTGGTTGAGGATCCGGATGACCTGCCCGGTCGGATCCGCCCCGGGGCCGAAGAGCTGATCGCGCACCGTGCCGCCGAGCACGGCGACCTTGGACGCGGTCGTCACGTCCTGCGGCGTGAAGAAGGCCCCGTCCTCGATGGACCACGCGCGGATGAGCGGGAGATCGACGTCGGTGCCCTGCACCTGGGTGTTCCAGTTCTGATTGCCGGCGACGACCTGTCCCCGGATGTTGGACTGCGCGGCGGCGTACTGCACGCCCGGGAGCGTGGCAATCGCGGCGGCATCTTCGGGCACGAGCGTGCTGGCCGCGCCCTGGCCCTGCCGCACGCCCCCCGCGGCGAAGTTGCCCGCCGTCACCTGGATCATGTTCGTCCCGGCCGATTGGATCTGCGCATCGATCGAGGTCTGGGCCCCGCTGCCGAGCGCCACCATGGTGATGACCGCCCCGACCCCGATGATCATGCCGAGCATCGTCAGGGCCGTGCGCATCTTGTTCTGGGCGAGCGCGTTGAGCGCGATGCGCAGGATCATCAGGATGGACATGAGGAGCTCCTATGTCGTCGCTGCGGGCGGGAGAGCGGCCAGTTCGGCCTGGGCCTCCCGGCGTCGCGCGACCGGTGCGTCCGAGACGACGGCGCCGTCGCGGAACGACACGATCCGCGTGCCGTATTCCGCGATGTCCGTTTCGTGCGTGATGAGCACGATGGTGATGCCGAGGTCGCGATTCATGTGCTGGAAGATGCCCATGACTTCGATGCTCGTCCTCGTATCGAGGTTCCCCGTCGGTTCGTCCGCGAGCAGGATCGACGGCTCGTTGATGAGCGATCGGGCGATGGCCACACGCTGCTGCTGCCCGCCCGACAGCTGGTTCGGGTGGTGGTCGGTCCTGTTGCCCAGCCCCACGGCCGACAGCACCGCGATGGCGCGCTTGTGCCGCTCGAGTGCCTTCGGCGGGTTCCTGCTGTAGAGCAACGGGAGCTCGACGTTGTCGAGCGCCGAGGTGCGCGGCAGGAGGTTGAAGCCCTGGAACACGAAGCCGATCTTCTTGTTGCGGACGAGCGCGAGGTCGTCCTTGGGCATCTGCGAGACGTCCTCGCCGTCGAGTAGGTAATGCCCGCTCGTCGGGCGCTCCAGGCAGCCGATGATGTGCATGAAGGTGGACTTGCCGGAGCCCGAGGGGCCCGTCACCGTCAGGAACTCGCCGCGCTCGACGCCGAGATTGACCCCCCGCAGCGCCCGTACCTGGATGTCGCCCACCACGTAGGTCTTGACGAGATCCCGGACCGAGATGACGAGTGGCATGACGTTACCGTCCGCGTCCGCCCCCGCCGCCACCGAACCCTCCGGGCCCGCCGCCGCGCTGGTTGCCGAGCAGCGGATTGCTGCTCGCGGCGCCCCCGGCTTGCGGGCGTACCGTGCCGACGCCGGTGACGCTTGTCACGACCTCGGTACCCTGGGGGAACGGCTCGCCGATGAGCTCGGTGTTGGTGCCGTCGGTGATGCCCAGCCGGACGGCCGCCGCCTTCAGCTGCTTGTCCTGGAACAGCCACACGCGACCCCGGGTCTCGGTGACCGGCAACGGCGCAAACAGGGCGTCGATGGTCTGCGCGGCCGCCGCGCCACGCGCCGCCTTAGGGGGGCCGCCTGGCGGTGCCGGCGGTGCGGTCGCTGATTCGAACGCGCTCGTGTCCGCGCCGCGACGCTTGAGCCGCGCGAGGAACTCCTGCTGCTGTTCGGGGGACATCGCTTTGAAGCGCTCGATCCGCTGGGCGGGGTCGCGGGGCACGGCGGGCGTCGCTGCGCTGGGGGCGGTGGTGGCCGCCGCACCGCCCTGGCCCTGCTGGCCTCGGCCTGCGCGCCCGCCACCCGTCAGCGCTTCGGGCGGCACCGGCTGGTTGAGAGCCGCGAACATGTCGGTCGTCGGACGGAAGCGCAAGGCCGCATTCGGCACGCGGAGGATGTCGGTCTTGTGCGCCACCTCGATCCGCAAGTTCGCCGTCATGCCCGGCTTGAGCTTCAAATCCGCATTCGGCACGTTGATGATCGTGCCGTAGGTCGTGACGTTGGACTGGACGACCGGCTGGAGCCGGATCTGGGTGACCACGCCACCGAATTGTTCGGTGGGGTAGGCGTCTACGCGGAACGTGGCACGCTGGCCAGGGCGGATGCGACCGACATCCGACTCGTCGATGTTGGCATTGACCTGCATCTTGGTCAGGTCCGCCGCGATGATGAAGATCGTCGGCGCCTGCATGCTCGCTGCGACCGTCTGTCCGACATCGACACTGCGCTGCGTGACGATGCCGTCGATGGGCGCGGTGATGATGGTGTGGTCGAGATTGACCTGGTTCTGGTGCACCGTGGCGTCGGCCGACAGAATCGCGGCGGCCGTCTGCGCGAGCGTGGCCTGCTGCGACTGCAGGCTCGCGTCGGCCGAGTCAACGGCGATCTTCGCGGCGTCGAGATCCGAGGCGGGGAGAAGATTCCTGGCCGCAAGCTCTTTGGCCCGGGTGTACTTCTGCTGTGCGTCGAGCAGTTGGACCTTCATGCGGTCCAGGTCGCTCCTCGCCTTGGTCTGGTTCGCGCGGGCCTGGGCGAGATTGGCCTTGGCCTGGTCGAGTTGCGCCTGGAAGAGCGCGGGGTCGAGGCGGGCGACCACCTGGCCCTTCCTCACAATCGAATTGAAGTCGGCGCGCAGTTCCTGGATGTTGCCGGAGACCTGGCTGCCGACCTGGACGGTCGTGACGGCCTGCAGCGTGCCCGTGGACGCCACCGCGTCGATGACGTCGCCACGCGTAACCGGGGTGGTGTTGACCGCGATCGGGGAGGCGCTGTGCCGCAGGACATAGATGTACGCGCCCGCACCGAGGGCGGTCACGATGCCGACGGCGATGAGCGCGCGCTTCATGCGTCTCCTGGGATGGCGCGTGGCGCCTACCGCGTCGCGCTGCTGACGATGGTGATGCCCAGGCTCGTGAGCGTGGTCTGCTGCAGACGCTCGAGCTCGACGAGCGAATTGCGATAGTTGAGGATGGCCTGCAGCTCGTTGTTCTGCGCCGTGGACAACGCATTCTGCTGCTGGATGACCAGGTAGTTCGTGGACATGCCGACCTGGAACTTGGCCTGCTCGGCGTCGAGCGCCTGCTGCGCCAGCGTGCGCGCTGCCTGGGCCGCCTGTACACGCTCGACGTTGCTCTGGGTGGTGACGACGGCGTTGGTGACGTCGGTCGCCACCTGCAATTCGATGACCTTGACCTGTGCCTGGTCCTGGCTCTGCTGCACGCGGGCACGGGCGACCGTCGCCTGGGCGGCACTCAGGCCGAGGGGATAACTGAGGTTCATCTGCACTGTCCACTGCGGGTACTTCCCATGGAACAGCGTGGAGAGCGCGTCGGTATAGCCGCCAGGAATCGTGTCCGTGACGACCCGTGGTGACCCCGGCAAGCCCGTTCCGGAGAACTGCTGGAACGTGCCGCCGAGGCCCGTGAAGCCGTAGCTGGCCACGAGGTCCGCCTGGGGCAGCAGCTGGTCGCGCAGGTATTTCACCGTGGCGTCGTTCTGTTGGAGGTTCTTCTTGGCAATCGCCAAATCGGTGCGTTCGTTCAGCGCGCGCCGGACCGCGGCTTCGAGGTCGATGGGCTCGGGGCGGAAGTCGGGCCGATCGACCGGGTCGATCGTGGCATTCCACACCGGATCCTCCGTGCCGCTGACGATGAGCTGCTTCAGCGCGAGCTCCGCCGTGCGCATCGTGGACTGCGCGGCGACCAGCGCCTGCTGGGCGGTGGCCGCCTGTGACTGGGCGGTGACGACATCGAGCGGCGCCATGGTGCCGACCTGCACGCGGGTCTGGTTGTCCTGCACGAGCTGCTGCGCCAGGGCGACGGATTGCCGCGCCACCTCGACCGACTGCACGGCGAACACGTAGTTCCAATACGCGACACGCACGTTCGAGAGCGTGTTGGTGATCGTGGACCGCAGTTGCACGTCGCTGATATCGCGATTGAGCCTGGTGACCAGCATGGCCTGGCGGTTCGAGTCGATGATGCGACCGCGGAAGAGCGGCTGCGTGTACTGCGCGGTCCACGTCGGCGTGTACTGCGGCACGAAGGTCGCCGTGGTGCTGTTGGTCGTGAGCCGCTGGTTGCTGAGGTTCACGAGGAAGCTGCCGCCCGCGACCGGGACGCTCTGTTGCAAGGTCGCGCTGAACGTGGTGGTCGTGCGATTGATGGCGTCGCCGGCGACGCCGCCCGATATCGTCTGCGTCGAGGGGGTGTCGAGGGACTGCGTGCCGAGGGTGCCTCCGAGCAAGGGCTTGTAGATGGAGCGGAGGCTCGCGAGGGAAATGTCCTGAATCTGGGGGTTCAGGCGCTGCACCGCGATGTTCAGGTTGTGGTCGAGCGCGGCTTTGACGACATCGTCAAGCGTCAGCGACAGCGTCGGGCGCGCGCCGGCGGCGGCCTGGCCCGCCGCGGTCTGCGGTGCGGGGGTGGCGGTCTGGCCCGCGGCCACGCGGTCGGAGGCCTGCCGCACGAGTTCGTGCAGGCGGGCGTCAGAGGTCTGCTGTGCGGCGTCGGCCGTCCCGGCTGTCAGCGCGGCCACGAGCATCAGTCCCAGCCAAATTCCTCGATTCCGTGTCATAGCCGTTCCTCGGTGCAAAGTCGTTCGACGCAGGGTCATTTGACGCAGTGTCATTGGAGGCGGTGTCGTGAGGCGCAGTATTGTTGGACGCAGTGTCATTGGATGTGTGCGGGCAGAGTTGCCGCGAGAAGTCTACCGGTTCTTCGGCGGGCTCGGCGTGGTCGTCCGCGCCGGTGCCGGATGGTCGCGGTCCCATTGTTCGCGCAGGGTGTTGAGCTTGGCCCGCTGTTCCGGTGTGAGGATTTGCCGCATGTGCACCAGCATCAGCGTGCGGGACTTGTTGAGTGCGGCCCGAATCGTCTCGATTCGATCGGATTGCCGCGCGATCGCGGCTTCGTCCGCGTCCGCCTTGATGAGGCGCGATAGCTCCGCTTCTTCGGCCTCGAGATCGTCGCGCTTGTGCCGGAGATAGGGCAGCGAGGCCTGGAACACGGCGTCGATCCGGTTCGACTGGTCGTCGGTCATCGCCAGGGTCTTCTGGAAGTCCTTCCACCAGGGACCGGGCAGGAACGGGGACGGAGGCTGGGCGCACAACGTCCGGGCCGCCCCAGGCAGCAGCACTACGGCGACGAGCAGTACCCGCGCCGCACGGCGGCGCCACGACAGCCGCGAGGGCGTCATGCTTGTCAGACCTGAGATCGCTGTCCCTGAGATAGCAGTCACGTGTTACGGGATACGACGGCCGGGCCGGTGGCGTTTAGCCCGGCCATCTG
>JBEQUD010000207.1:0-4758 GCA_040349235.1 Acidobacteriota bacterium | reverse complement strand
CGACGAAGCGGACCGCATGATGGACATGGGGTTCTGGCCGGACGTGCGCCGCATCATCGCCGCCATCACCAACCCGCGGCCGCGTCAGACGCTGCTCTTCTCGGCCACCATGCCGGACGACGTGGTCCGGTTCGCCCTCGAAATCGTCCGCGACCCGGCCTACATCCAGGTGGGCCAACGGAGCGCCCCGGCCAAGTCCATCACGCACCGCCTCGAGCAGATGCCGTCCTCGTCGAAGATGGAATGGCTCATCGCGCACCTGCGACGGCCCGACGGCCCGACGCTCGTCTTCACGCGCACGAAAATCGGCGCCGAGCGGTTGACGCGCAGGCTCGAGGCGGCCGGCATCAAGGCCGCGGCCCTGCACGCGAACCGCACGCAGGACCAGCGGCGCGCCGCGGTCGAAGGCTTCCGTGGCGGACGCTACACGGCGCTCGTCGCCACCGACATCGCCGCCCGCGGCCTCGACATCGACGGCATCCGGACGGTGATCAACTACGAAGTGCCCGACTCGCCCGACGCCTACGTGCACCGCGTGGGGCGCACCGGGCGCGCCAACGAAGTGGGCCAGGCGATCACGCTCGTCTCCCCCGAAGAACAACGCGCGGTCGCCGTGCTGGAAAAGGCCGTCGGCGTTCGTCTAGAATTGAGAACGGATGTCTGACTCGTCCCCCGTGCCGTCGGAGGCGATGGCGCCCGATTCCCCGACAGTCCCCACGCCCGACGCACCCGTACAGTCCCCCGCGGTCGTGCGGTTCAAGTCCTGCCGCTGGCGCCGTCCGCCGGACGAGGGAACGGAATGCTGCGGGCACCGGGACGTGTTGCCCATGGCCGGCACGAACAGCTTCGACCCGGAAGCGTGGTGCCCGGACTGCGCGTTCTACAAGCTCCGCCGCACGCCGAAGAAGCGCAGCCCCGAAGACTACCGGTACTGACGTACCGCTACTGACGATCAGAGCTCCATCTGTTGGAGCTGTTCGTAGACGTGCCCGAGCCAGATCTTCACGCGCTGGCGCTCGAGCAGGCCGAGGCCTGTCGCGGGCTTCTCGGTCGCCTGGGTGGCGGCCCAGAAGCTGGTGCTGTGCGCGTCGATCTTCTGGATGGTGGCGTCGGGCAGCTTGCGGAGCGTAACGACGCTGGCGCCCATCTCCTTCGCCCGACCGAGCTCGCCCGATGCCACGAGCATCTCGAACTGGTTGCCGCGGACCTCGTTCAGGACCAGCACGAGCTTCAGGCGCGACCCGAACTCGTCGAGCCACCGCCGGAGCAGGTCCACGGAGTCGCGGCCGGCGTCCATGACGTGCCAGTACACGAGCGAGACGCCGAGCTCGCCCGCGATGTCCACGAGCCCCGTGTCCGCAATCCACTGTGCCAGGAACTGATGCGTCTGCGCCGCCAGATCGACCAGCACACGATGCGGCGGCTCGGCGGCCGCTTCGACGACCTTGTCGAGCGCCTCGTAGCGATCGACGACGACCGGCGAGGCGTAGTCGGCGTAGAACCGCAGGAGAGCGCCGTGCGACTTGTCGCTGTCGAACCCCTGGAACGGCAGTGCCTTGTCGATGAAGTACTGCGCCAGAATCCGCGACACGAGGGACTTGCCCACGCCGCCCTTTTCGCCGCCGACCAGATGAAGATGTGACATATCGTCACATCTTAGCAGCTACTCCGAGAACTCCTTGGCGAGCTCGACCCACTCGCCGTCGGGCGCCAGTTGGCGGTACGACTTCCAGTGCGGGCGTGCCTCGTGGGACAGTCCCAGCTTTTCGAACGTGACCGCCAGATAGAAGTGCGCGTCGGCGTAGCGCGGGTTGAGCCGGAGGGCCTCCTGGTAACAGGCCTGCGCTTCGGCGAAACGTCCGAGGTCGTGGTAGATGTTGCCCAGGTTGAAGTGCGCCTCGAAGAAATCCGACTCGAGGCCGATCGCTCGTTCGTAGAGGGCCTGCGCCTCGACCAGCTCGTCGTGGCTGTAGTGCACGTTGGCGAGGTTGATGAGGGCCGCGACGAGGTACGGATCGAGCTCGAGGGCCTTGCGATACGCGGCCGCGGCTTCGTCCAGCCGGGACTCGTCTCCGTTGTCGAGCGCCGATCCCGCCCGGAAGTACTCCTCGGCAAGGACGGCGAAGCGCCGCGAATCGGCGGCCGGATCGGCCGCCGGCGGCTTGCCCGGCGTCGGCCGCCGCAGGGCCAGAATCTTCGCGGGCGCCGCGTCCAGCCGGAAATCGAACGCCAGCTGGCCGACCTTCGACGCGACCAGGCTGCGGGCAATCCCGAGGAACGGCAGCCCCGCCGCCAGCTCGCTGCTGACCTGCTTGATGACCACCATGTCCGCGAACGCGTAAAACGTATCGGCGTTCGTGCGGACGGCGGGGCGGATGACGCCGCACTTCATCAGGTAGCGGAGGTGATCCTCGCGCAGCAGGCGGTAGCGCGCCAGCAGATCCCGCATGGACGAGTACTGCTGGCGCAGCGTCTCGGTGGTGGGCACGCCGACCAGCCGGCAGAACTCGTCCTCTGGGAGGATGCGGACCACGTCGCCGGCCGCATTCAGTTCCTGCGCCCGCTTCAGCTTCTTGCTCTTCTCGCGATCGACGGGTCCGAACCCGGCCGACCCGACCACCAGCATCGTGGCCTTGGCGTTCATGTCCTCCGCGACCTCGCCGCCCAACCGCTCCACGAGCGTCCGGGCCTCACGCCGCCCGACCGCGCTCAGTTTGCCGGTGAAGACAACCACCTGATTCGCGAACGCGGCACCGGCGTCGGGGCGGGCAGGCTGGTCCTGGGGCAGAGAGGCGGGTTGTTCGGGCGCGGGTGAGGGCAAACGGCCTCCGCTCAGACTGGACACGCTGGGGGAACGACGTTCAAGATGATGGAGAATACAGCGATTGTCAATCTACTGATGGGCCCATCCGTGGATCACCTGATGATTCTAGCCGGGGACATTGGCGGCACGAGCACGCGGCTGGGCCTCTTCGCGCCGGGCCAGCCGCGTCCCCAGCCTGTCGCCATCCGGGTGCTGACCACGCTCGACTTCGACGGTCTGGCGCCCTTGATTGGCTCGTTCCTGGCCGCACAAGGCGTCGAGTCGGCGGCCATCGGCGCGGTCGGCTTCGGGGTGGCCGGGCCGGTCATCGGGGATGTTGCGCAGCTGACGAACGTCCCGTGGCGGATCGACGCGCGGCAGCTCGCGGGCGCATTCGGGTTCGCGCATGTGCGGTTGATGAACGATCTACAGGCCATGGCCCAGGCGGTGCCCGTCCTCGCGGACGACGAGCTGCACACACTGCAGCGCGGCAGCGCGCAGCCGGACGGGAACATCGCCCTCATCGCCGCGGGCACGGGCCTTGGCGTCGCGACCCTGCACAACATCGGCGGCCGGTTCGTGCCAGCCGCGTCCGAGAGCGGGCACGCGGACTACGCGGCCCGCACGGAGGACGACATCGCGGTCCTGCGCGACCTGGTCGGGCGCTACGGGCGGGCGGAGGTCGAACACGTCGTGTCGGGCCACGGCCTCGTCAACATCCACCGCGTCATGCACCGGACGCCGTGCGCGGCGGGCGTGGACCTCGCGGCCGCCAGCGCCCCCGCGGCCATCTCGGCGGCCGCGCTGTCCGGCCGCTGCGCGGGGTGCGTGAAGACGCTGGGCGTGTTCGTCGAGGCGTACGGCGCGGAGGCCGGTAACCTCGCCCTGCGGGCGATGGCAACGGGCGGCGTGTACGTCGGCGGGGGCATCGCGCCGAAAATTCTGCCGGCGCTCACAACCGGCAGCTTCATGGCCGCGTTCCTTGCCAAAGGCGCGTTCGGCGCCTTGCTCGGCGCGGTGCCCGTCCACGTCGTCCTGAACGACGAAGCGGGGCTGCTCGGGGCGGCTGTGGGAGCGGCCGAGGCGGCAGCCGCAGGGGCGGGCGGGCGATGACCTGGGCCTTCGAACGAAACGGCGAGCGCCTGCGGTGCACGATCGCGAAAGACGACGCCGCTGGCCTCTACCGTCTCTCGGTCCGGTGGCCGGACGGGTCCGACACCTTCGAGGACATCGACCACCCGACCGTGCTCATCGAGCGCTCGGTGCAGCTGATGGACAGCTTCCGCCGGGACGGCTGGCTCGTTTCCTCGACACGCCGCGAAGCCTGATCCGGCGCGGCGGCACGTGTCGCAGGCCCCGCGCCCACAGGTCGCGGGCCCCTCTCGACTGCGGGGTCAGACGTGGGCGAAGTCCTGGCCAACCAGCAGATGGTCGAGCCAGAGGCTGGCCAGCTTCTCCTGCACCGTGTTCTGTCGGAGCCGCGCGGCGAGGTTCGGAAAGTCCACGCGGTCCAGTTCCTGGTCCTGGTTGAAGCACGAGAAGATGATCTCCTCCTTGCCGGTGACAGGGTCCACGTGCTTCTGGAGGCACTGGGCGCAGACTTCCTTCATCATGCACTGCATGGGCGAGTTGATGCTGCCGATGCCCACGTGCTCCTTCTTGAGGAACGGCGCGAGGGCGCCGTGACGGGCCGCCTTGACGGCCGCCATCATGCGGTCCGACCCGATGGCGATAATCCGATCGACGGTGGGAAGGGGTACGAGCTGGGGGCCGAGCTCGCCGCTGTGATAGGCGAGCATGGCCTGCACGATGTTGCCGCGGAAGTGCGAGTCCTGCGGCCGGCCCGGTGCGATGAAGACCCCCGTGTCCGTGCTCCAGACCACCTGGTCCGTGGCCGCCTCGATCTCCTCGCGCTTGAAGAGATCCTCGCCCTTCTTGTAGCCGGCGAAGTAGAT
>JBEQUD010000191.1:0-3012 GCA_040349235.1 Acidobacteriota bacterium | reverse complement strand
CGCTCACCTTCTGGGTCGTGCCCGAGCTGGCGCGCGTCGCGGGCCTGACGGTGGTGTTCGCCGACGTCGATCCCAAGACCTTCAACATCGATCCGGACTCGATCGCGCGCCTGATCACCGACAAGACGCGCGCCGTCGTGCCGACACACCTGTACGGCCTGCCGTGCGACATGGACCGCATCCTCGAGATCGCCGCCCGGCACAACCTCGTCGTGCTCGAGGACTGTGCCCATGCGCTCGGCGCACGCTACAAGGGCCGCCCCGTCGGGACCTTCGGCGCTGGGGCTCTCTTCAGCTTCCAAACGCTCAAGCCGCTCAACTGCTACGGCGGCGGGCTCGCGCTCGTACCGGACGCGGCGCTGGCGCGCAAGGTACGCGCGCTCGTCGAGGCGCTGCCGTGGCCGAGCGAGAAGCGCGTCCGCGACCGCCTGATGATGGGCCGCGTGCAGCGCATCTTCATGAAGCCGTGGGTGTTCTCGATCTCGCTGTTTCCCGTGCTCTGGGTGTCCGCGCTCATCGACGCGAACCCGGACGTGTTCTTCTGGGAGAAGATCCGCGCCCTGCGTCCGCTGCCCGAGCAGTACACGGAGCGCTTCCCGAACGCCCAGGCCGTCATCGGCCTCGAGGCCCTGAAACACCTGGACTCGTGGACGGCGCAGGCGCAGGCCCACGCGGCACGCGTCAACGCCGTGCTGGCGGACCTGCCCGGCATCCAGATCCCATTCGTCCCAGAGGACCGCACGCACGCGTACTACCAGTACTGCGTGTATGGGCCGGAGGGGCCAGCGCGTGACGACCTCGTGGTGCGCTGCGTCCGGCGCGGCATCGACGTCGAAACCCTGCACGTGGACGTCCCGCCCGACATGGAGCTCTTCGGCGCGGTGAGGGCCGAGGCAGACGGCGCCCGGCGCGCAGTACAAGCCATGCAGATTCCGGTGTACAGCGGGCTCCGTCCGGACGAGGTCGAGCGTGTCGCCTCGACCGTGCACGCGGTCCTGGCCGAAGCCATCGGCCCCGCTGCCTCCGCCGCTTCCAAGACGCCGTCGTGAACCCCGCCGAGTGGCCGGGCAGCCTCACCTATCTGTCTGTCTTCGTCGCGGCGATTCTCGAGGGCGAAATCTACTACAGCAAGATCTGCGCGGACGCGATTGCCGGGCGCCTCGCCTGGTTCCCCGTCCTCGTCGCCGGTGCGCTCGGCGGCGCCGCCGGCGACCAGCTGTGGTTCTATGTCCTGCGCGGCCGCATCCACTGGCTCGACCAGTATCCGTGGCTGCGCAAGTACCGCGACCGCGTCAGCGCACGCGTCCACAGCCACGAGACGGGCATGGTCCTCGCCGGACGGTTCCTGCCGGGGCTTCGCACCGCGATCCCCGTCGCGTGCGCCTACGCGGGGATGCGCCCGCTGAAGTTCAGCGCGCTCAACCTGGTGAGCGCGTTCGCGTGGGCTGGGGCGATCATGCTCTTCGTGAAGACCGGCGCCCACACGCTGTCGTCCTTCGGCCTCACGGCTTGGTGGAGCCCGTTCATCCCGGCCGTGGCCATCGTGCTGTTCTTCCGGTGGCTCGGGCGCGCGAAACCTCGAAGGGACGCCTAGCACGCACGACGCGAGTCATCGATCGGGCGTGCCGTCCCCGCCCGTGGGTGGCGGCGGCTGCACTTTCGCGCGGAACCAGATCCACGCGCACGCGGACGCCGCGACCAGGATAACGGCCGCCGGCACGATGCTCTGCGCGCGGCGCGACGCGGCGCCGGCGTAAGCGTAGACGAGAACGACAGGCGCGGTCCCGACAAGAGACCCGAGCAAGAACCGCCAGCGGCTCATGGCCGACATGCCCGCGACGACGCTCAGCGTTTCCATGGCGATCGGGAGCGCTCGCGTCGCGGCCACGACCGCCATGCCGTGACGCTCGAACACCCGCTCGAGGTTCACAATCTCTTCGTCGCTCACGATCAACCTGGACGCACGGCGCCCGTATCTCCGCACGAGCTCGAAGCCGAGCCACTCGCCGCCGACCGAGCCGACGAACGAGAGCAGAGATCCCCAGACCACGCCGAAGGCCGCCCCGCTGAGGACCATGATGATGCTCGAGGGAATCGGCAGGAACAGATCGGCCGCCAGCAGCAGCACGATGGCAGTGCCGCTCTCGGCGCCCGCGTGCGTGACCCACCGATCGGCGAGCGCGGCCATGCTGATGCCGAGCACGTTCTCGATGAGGAGCTTCGAGAGGACGACCGACAGCGCCACGAACCCGATGAGCCACGGCAGCCGCTTTCGTGGCGCCGGCATCGAGCTCATCGTCGCCCCGCCGCCGCGAAGAATCCCACCACGCAGGCCACGCCCCCGACGAGCGCCCACTCCCGCAGCCACCGCCCTTCGATGAGCGCCCCGCCGGCCATGGGCGCGACAATTTGCGCCAGCGACTGCAGCGATTGCATCAACCCGAGCATGACGCCCTGTTGATGCCGCGCCGTCCGCTGGGAAATCAGGCCCGTCAGGTTCGGGCGCAGCACGGCCGTCCCGACGGCAAAGAGCGTCATCGCGGTTGCCACGCCAACCAAACCCTGGGCCCGCACGAGCAGCGCGAAGCTGCAGGCCGCGAGGCCAAAGCCTGATTGCACGAGCCGGCTCTCGCCCGCGCGCTTGACGAGCGGCCCGAGGGCCCCCTGGAAAACAATGCCGACGAGGCCGAGATACGCAAACGTATACCCGACCTCACGCGTCCCGAACGCGAGCCCGCCGTGGGTGAATCGCCGTTCGGCAAAGAGCGCAAAGCCGGAAAAGAAGGTGCTGATGGCGAATTGCGACAGGAAGAACTGGAAGAAGCGGGATGCGACCATCCGGTCGCGGAGTGGCCCGGTATACGCCCTCCAGTCCCACTGGTGGCCCTCGGCCTGAACAGCCGGACTCGGCGGCAGCAGCACGGCCGTGGCAACGATGCTCGCGGCAGAGAATCCGGCCGCGGCAAAGATCGGGTACGACGGGCCGAATTGCACGAGGTACCCGGACAAGGC
>JBEQUD010000114.1:0-10765 GCA_040349235.1 Acidobacteriota bacterium | reverse complement strand
AACATGGGAGCCAGCGTAACGGCCGTTAAGGCATGGCGGAAGACGCAACGTTTGCACTTGATGCGTGCATTTGACGCCAGTCATCGGCGCGTGGCATCTTCACGCATGCCAACACCTGATCTGAACCAGCTCTTCGTGCTCAACGCGGTCCTGAGCGAGAACAGCGTCGTCCGCGCGGCGCAGCGCCTGCACCTGAGTCCGTCGGCGATGAGCCGGGCGCTGGCGCGGGTGCGCGAAACGGTGGGCGATCCGATTCTCGTCAAGGCGGGTCGAAAGCTCGTACCGACACCGCGCGCCACCGAGATGCGCGACCGCGTCGACCAGCTGATTCATGAAGCTCAGGCCGTCCTGCTGCCTACCCGGGCTCCCGATCTACACCGCATTGTCCGCACCTTCACGCTCAGGACCAGCGAGGGGTTCGTCGAAACGTTCGGTCCCGACCTGATCGCGCGCGTTATGAAAGAAACGCCCGGGATTCGACTGCGATTCGTGGCGAGGCAGACGAGGGACGCCGCAGGGTTGCGCGACGGGAGCATCGACCTGGAAACCGGCGTGGTGGATGCGACGACGAGCCCGGAGCTGCGGCAGGTGCCGCTATTCGCCGATCGGATGGTCGGCGTGGTGCGTGCGGGCCACAGGCTTCGCAACAGGCGTGTGACCGCGGCCAACTACGCCGCGGCCGCGCATATTGGCATCTCGCGGCAGACCGTTGATCAGGGGTGGGTCGATGAGGCGCTCGCCGCGCTCGGACTCGAACGCAACGTGGTGACGACGGTGAGCGGCTTCGCGACAGCTATAGCGCTCGCGCGCGGCTCAGACCTGGTGGCGACGGTCCCCGAGCAGCACACGGCAGCCCTGCGTGCCGGTACACACACGTTCGCACTGCCGTTCAAGCTGCCGTCGATTATGGTGTCGATGCTCTGGCATCCGCGCATGCACGCGGATCCTGTCCACGCCTGGTTGCGCGAGTGTGTGCGAAAGACCGCGGTGGATCCAAACCGCCGGTTCTAGAGCGAGTTGACCGCGACTGCTACCTCGACGTTGTTGCCCTCCGAATCGTGAACGTGGCACCGGCCCGGCGCTGAACGAGAATACGCGGCTTGGTCAGCGTCGCGCGCGCGTCCACACCAGCTTTCAGTGCCGGACTCCAGCGATCGCTCGGGGACCGTGCCAACGCTCGTGTCCGTGAAGCTCCTCTCGAAGACGGCCGAGGAGCGCGATCAGATCGCGGCAGGTGTTTGAAAACGACCTTCGGCGGTGCCTGTACCGATGTTACGGGTTGCGTGAACTAAACCGCGCGAGGTTGAGGATGGGCGGAGCGGCCGGTGCGCGTTGCTCGCCACAGGGAGTAGCCGAGGCCGACGAGGGCGAGGCCGGTGGGAAGGGCGAACAGCCTTTCGTACTGCGGCACGAGGCCGACTGCGGTGGTTGCCAGGGTGCCAAGAGCGAGGAGTGCTGCAGCCCACCGCGCAAGGACGTTGGCGCGGAACAGTGCAATGGCGAAGATGAAGCCACCAGCGATGTAGGTGATGCCGGTGAACATGATGGCGGGACGCATCAGCCCGATGTCGCTGGTCGCAGGGCGATTGTTGGCCACGGCGATGACGTCATTCACGTAGGCGGCTGCACTGTGCGCGATGGATGGGACAGTCACCTGGCGCAGGTACACACCGGTGATGCCGGCGAGGGCCAAGGCGGCCATGAGCATCTTCAAGGAGTTACGCGCCATCACGTCGGTGGTGGTGATCGAGGTAGCGTCCAGTAGGGGTGGTTGATCTGGACGCCGATGAAGACCGGTCCGGCTAAGACAGCGGCAACACCGGCCATTCGGAACAGTGTGGTCGTGGTGATAGTCATGTCGTTCTCCTTGTATGGGTTGGTGTGCACCCGCTCGTGCGCGCTCCTGAGGATTGGTGCCCCTCCTCGCAAATCGTTGATTCCCAGAGGGCTTCGCGTGCGTAAGACTATTCTCACTTGTGAAGGAGTTCATAAAGATGCGGTTGCTGGAAGCGTGACCTTCACGTTGCAGAGTCGCGACCAACTCGATGTTCGGATTCGGGACACAATCAGCGGATGACAATCCTCGTAATTCTGATCGGGATTATCACGGGCGTCCTGTCGGGGCTGATTGGCTTGGGTGGGGGAATCTTCATCGTGCCCGCGCTGGTCTACGTGTTCAAAATGCCCCAGCATGAGGCGCAAGGCACGTCACTCGCGACGCTGTTGCTCCCCATTGGGCTGTTTGGCTTTTGGGAATACTACCGCCGTGGGCAGGTTGATCTTCGGATCGCCGCGTTGCTCGCCCTCGGATTCGCGATCGGCGTCTATGCTGGCGGTCGGTGGGCGCAAGGCATGTCTGATCTCATCTTGCGCCGTGTGTTTGCTGTGGCGCTATTCGTCATCGCGACCCGCATGTGGTTCGAGCGCTGACGTAGATCCTTCTAGCGACGCACGCCGAGGCGGTCCAGGAAGTACATCATCGGACACCAATTGGTGAACGCGGACTGCGCGAGGTTCAGGCCGACGAACAGTGTGAACCAGAGAAAATAGGGATGAACATACATCCCGAGCAGGACGCTAGCGGCCACGAATGCGCCAGCGATGAGGCGCAGCATCGGTTCGAGGGTCATGACGGCGCTCCTTGTGTGAATACGAGAACGAACAACATGCGACGTTACAGACCGCGCCCCACAATCGAGCCGGGTCAGCACCGACTGCATTACGTGTGAGATCGGCACTCCTACCCCTCCGCCATCGAGTCCGCCGGGGCTGTCGTCGCGTGGCGACGGTGCGTCAGGTAATAGGTGATCGGCACGGTCATCCTGGACAGTAGCAACGACGCGACCTCGCCGGCCATCAGCGAAAGCGCCAGACCCTGGAAGATGGGATCGAACAGGATGACCGCTGAGCCCACGATGACCGCTGCGGCCGTCAGGGCCATGGGCCGGAAGCGCACCGCTCCGGCATCGACGACGGCTTCCTCGAGCGACATCCCATCCTTGAGACGCAACTCGACAAAATCCACCAGGATGATGGAATTGCGCACGACGATGCCGGCGCCGGCAATGAACCCGATCATCGACGTGGCCGTAAAGAAGGCTCCGAGTAGCGCGTGCGCAGGGAGGATGCCGACCAGCGAAAATGGGATGGCGAGCATGATCGTGAGCGGCGTGACGAACGACTGAAACCAGCCCACGACGAGGATGTAGATGAGGATTAGGACGGCGGCAAACGCGATGCCGAGGTCCCGAAATACCTCGTAGGTGATGTGCCACTCGCCGTCCCACTTCATGGCGTACTTCGAACTGTCGAACGGCTGATGCGTGTTGAAGACCTCGAGATTGTAGCCCTCGGGGAGGCGCACCGATGCCAGGGCGTGGTTCATCCGCAGGATGGCGTACACCGGGCTTTCGATCTCTCCTGCCACGTCGCCGGTCACGTACGTCACTGGCTGCAGGTTTTTGTGGTACACGCTCTGTTCTTCGTTCGAGACGACGGTTCGCGTCAATTCGCCGACGGCGACCGGGACCTGGCCGCCGATTCGAATCGCTGCAATTGTGTCGACGGATCCCCGCAGGGATTGCGGGAGGCGCATGATGATGGGGACGTCTTCCCGTGCACGCGGATCGTGCAGCAGGCCTGCCGACACGCCGGATCCCGCCATCTGGACGACCGCTGCCACGTCGGATGCCGACAAGCCCGCGGCCGCCGCCTTTTCCCCATCAACCGACAAGTTCAGCT
Source organism: Acidobacteriota bacterium (assembly GCA_040349235.1). Classification (GTDB taxonomy): domain Bacteria; phylum Acidobacteriota; class Vicinamibacteria; order Vicinamibacterales; family CAVVIG01; genus JBEQUD01. Next base: position 7,024 of record JBEQUD010000114.1, on the reverse strand, counting down.
TGGGTTGGGGTGATTCGACGTACCAGTCGACATCGACGACACCGGGCGCACGCTCGAACGTCGAACGGACGGTTTGTGCGAGCGCCAGGCGGCGCTGTGGATCTGGCCCATAGACTTCGGCCACCAGGGTTTGCAGGACGGGCGGGCCGGGCGGCACCTCGACCACCTGGATGCGCGCGTCGAGGCGGGTCGCGAGCGGGCCGAGCCGCACGCGCAGCCGCTTCGCGATCGCGTGGCTCTGTTCGCGCCGCGCGTCCTTGTTCACCAGCGCCACCTGCAGATCGGCAAGATTGGCCGACCGCCGGAGGAAGTAGTGGCGCACGAGTCCGTTGAAGGTGTACGGCGAGGACGTTCCCGCATAGCTCTGCACGCTCGTGACGGCGTCGTCGCGCAGCGCCTCGTCGGCCAGTGCGGAGGCGACGCCGGCCGTGGTTGCGAGTGGCGTGTCCTCTGGCATGTGCACGATCACCTGCACTTCGCTCTTGTTGTCGAAGGGGAGCATCTTAACCGTGACGATCCCGAACGGCACCAGCGCCGCGGCGCCGACCAACAGGAGCGCCACAAGTGCCAGAAACCCGTATCGGGCTGAGGGCTTGGCGATGAGCGCCCCCATCACGCGACGGTAGAGCGCGGTGAGGCGATCCTCTGGTTCGTCCGCATGTCCCTGCGGGCGGCGCAGCAGTCGAACCGCGGCCCAGGGCGTCACGACGAACGCAACGATCAGCGAGAAAAGCATCGCCGCAGACGCGCCAATCGGGATGGGGCGCATGTATGGGCCCATCAACCCGCCCACAAACGCCATCGGCAGAATTGCCGCGATGACGGTGAGGGTCGCGAGAATCGTGGGGTTGCCGACTTCGTCCACGGCCTGGATGGCGGCGACCTCGAGCCCGACGTCTCGCGACATGCGCGCGTGCCGGACGATGTTCTCAACGACCACAATCGCGTCATCGACGAGGATCCCGATCGAGAAGATCAGGGCAAACAGCGTGATGCGATTCAGCGTGTACCCATAGAGGTAGAACACGAACAGCGTCAGCGCCAGGGTCACGGGAATGGCGGTCAGGACCACTGCTGATTCCCGACGGCCGAGCACGAGCCAAATCAGTGCCGATACGGACACGATGGCGAGGAACATGTGCCACAGCAGCTCGTTGGACTTCTGCGCGGCGGTCTCACCGTAGTCGCGGGTAACGGACACGTTCAAATCGCGTGGCAGCAGGTAGCCGCGGACGGCATCGACTTTGTGGCTCACCGCTCGCGTCAGCTCGATGGCATTGGTGCCTTTCCGTTTGGCGATCGACAGCGTGACGGCTGGAAACGCCTGGCCATGCTTCGGATAGTGCATCACGTAGTCGAGCGGTTCGCCGCCGTCATCGGCGACGGCCGCGACGTCGCCCAAGTGGACGGGCGTGCCGCCACGCGCGGTGAGGACGATGTCCTTGACGGCGTCGAGCGATTCAGGCCACGCGCCGGATTCCAAGAGCGTCGCGTGGTTGGCGTCGACGATAGATCCAGCCGCCGCACGCACATTGCCGCGTCCGAGCGCGAGACGTACCGCCAGGGGATCGAGCCCGCGGGCGGCGAGCGCCGCCGGATCGAGGCCGACGGTGATCGCCCGCGGGCGGCCCCCGATGATGTTGATCTCGGAGATATCCGGGATTTCCTTCAGGGTCTCCTGGAGCTGAGCCGCCATCTGTCGCAGTCGCAGGTCGTCGTACCCAGCGCCCCAGAGCGTCAGCGCCATCACCGGCACGTTGTCGATGGACTGCGCCTTCACCATGGGCATCGACGCGCCGGGCGGCAGGGCGGCCGTATTGGCCTCCAGTTTCTGATTGAGGCGAACGAGCGCACGCTCTTCGTCCTGGCCCACGAGAAACCGCACGACGATCATGGTCTGACCCGGACTCGACGTGGAGTAGAGGTACTCGACGCCGGGCACCTCCCAGAGCAGCTTTTCGAGTGGACGGGTGACGCGTTGCTCGACTTCTGTCGGCGACGCGCCGGGCATCTGCGCGAACACGTCGATCATCGGCACGATGATCTGCGGCTCTTCCTCGCGGGGGAGGGCGAGCACCGCGTACACCCCGAGCAGCAGTGACGCAATGATGACCAGTGGCGTCAATTTCGAGTGAATGAATGCGATCGCGACGCGGCCGGCGATGCCGGTCGATTGGGTCATCGCCCGGCTCCAGCAGGAGACGTTGGAGTCCTTGGCGGTTCGGGGATCGCGGTGACGCGAACCCCATCGGCGAGCGCGCTCGGCGGATTGACCACGACACGATCGCCCGCGCGAACGCCAGCGAGGACCTCGACGCGGTCGGTGGCGAGGGCGCCCGTGGTCACCGGTCGTAGCCGGGCCACGCCGTCGCGGTCCACCATGAAGAGCAACGCGAGTTGACCCCGGCGAAGGACCGCCGAGGCGGGCACGGTGAGTGCGCGCCTCACGGGGCCAGGGAAGCGAGCCCGGCCGAACAGGCCCGAGCGCAGCGCCGGATCGGCGGGCAGCTCGATCTTGACCAGAAAGCTATGGGATGCGGCATCCATCCGCGCGACTTCGCTGGTCCGCGCGGCACGCCAAGGCGCGTCCGCCGAGGCGCTGTCATCGACGCGAGCGTCCACGGCCTGTCCCACGCGCACCATTGTTGCGCGCGCCTCGTCGAGTTGGACTTCGAGCCGAAACATGGCCGTGTCCTCAAGGGTGAGGAGTGGCACACCCGGCGCGGCCATCGAACCGGGATCGACGGCGCGTTCGGTCACGACCCCGTCAAACGGCGCTGACAGGATCGTGTACGAGACGCCAATCTCAGCGGCCTCGGCGGCCGCGCGTGCGCCGTCACGTGCGGCGTTCGCCGCGGCGACGCGATTCACGGCGCCAGCCCGTTGGGCCTCAGCGGCGCTGAGGCCCGCGAGGGCCTGGTCGAGCTCTTGCGCCGTGGCCGATCGCTTCGCGTGAAGGGTGTTGATCCGCTCGTAGGTGGCGCGAGTCAGTAGCAGCGAGGCGTCCGCGGCCTGCGTGTCCGACTCGGCCGCTCGCGCCGCCTCGGTCGCCGAGGCGAGCGCCGCAGACGCCCTGGTGCGGTTCGCCGTGATCTCGCGCGCATCCAGCGTGACGAGCGGTGCGCTGCGTCGGACGCGATCGCCCGCGCGGACGTGCACCGCGGCAACGGGAGCCATGACACGGCTGGCGATGACGGCCGTCGCACGGGCCCGCACGATGCCGCCGGCCTCGAACGACGATTGGATGTCGCCGACTGCCGCGGTGCCGACCGAGGCCGTCACCGCGGCGCTCTCTGGAGCTGGCGGCGGCGGCGCGGAGGTGCAGCCGGAACCGAGGGCGGCGACGAAGAGGCCGATCCGCACGGCGATAGTCTTCACATTAGCTCTCCCAAGTCACCGCGTACGGCCCAATGCGCGCCGCAGCATGGCGTCGCTGACCAAGACATCGACGAGCGCCGAGGTTCTGTGGCTGTCCGCGTCGAGCACCGCCGTTGACGCCTGCAGCACATCGTTGACGCTCGCGAGGCCTGCGTCGAAGCGATCGCGGACGATGCGCTGGCTTTCACGCGCCTGATTGGCGGCCGCACGCCCGGCGGCCTGTCGGGCGCGGGCTGATTCGAGACGGCGAAGCGCACTGACGACCTCCACCTGCACCGCTGCGCGGACGTCCTCACGTTCGGCACGCGCCCGGGCGCCGGCTTCCGTGGCGGCCTTCATCTGCGCCACCTCGGCCCCTCCGGTCGAGAACGTCCACCGCAGTTCCCCGCCGACGAGCCAACTCGACTGGCGGTCGGTGAACTGCGTGCCGCCCACGTCCACCACGGCCTGGGCTGCCACCTGCGGAACGAAGGCTGCGCGCGCTTGCCGCCGGCCCGCGGCGGCGAGTTGCTCGGCGGCGGCCGCTCGCTGGAGCTCGGGCCGCGCCGCGTCCGCCTCGGCGAGCAGCGCAGCAACGTTCGGCGTGTTGCCGACCACGCTATCGGCGATCGCCGGCTCGACCACCCGAAACTCGCGATCGATGGCCGTGCCCATCAGCCGGTTGAGTTCGGCACATGCGATCGCGGAGTCGCCTCGAGCCTGTATGCCGCGCTGTTGAAGATCGGCGACATGCACCACGAGGCCCAGCACGTCCGCGTCAGTGGCCATGCCGGCGTCCCGGCGGCGCGTGGCACGGGCGAGGTCTTCCTGTCCAGATGCGAGGGCAGCTTCCGCCGCGTGGTATGCAGCGTCGGCCGCCATGATGCGCCCGAAGGCCTCGGTCGTGGCAAGAGCCAGCGTCGCCGCCGCCTGGTCCGTTGTGGTGGCAGCTATGTCGCGCTGAAGCGAGGCACCAGCGACGGCCGCGCGTTGCCGGCCGCCGTCAAAGAGCAGCTGTTCGACCCCAAGAGTCGCGTGGAAAAAGCCGGTGGGGGCGGGGTAATTCAGCGCGTCGATGGCGAAGTTCGCGGCCGTAAATCGTCGCGCGGACAACAGCGAACTGAACACGAAGACGGGTTGATCGCCGCGCTGCCAGGATTCCACGAACGATACGCGTGGAAAATAGCCCGATCGGGCTTCGGTGATGTGTGTGGCGGCCTCGGCGGACGTGCTGCGGCTCGCCCGGAGAGCGGCGTTCTGCGCCAGGGCGGTCGCGACCGCTTGGTCGAGCGTCACCAGTTCCTGGCCCTTGACGCCGGGCGGAGCCACGATCAAGAGCGCAAGCGCCGTGAGCCAGACGCGTCGAGTCATTACTGGAGAGATGCAAGTCTGCAGGATTGGTGACACGCGCCGGTGTCACGTTTGTGGTGTCGTCTGCATCTTTTAGGTGAAGTCGTCTTGAAGGGAGTGCGGCCATGCAGGAGTTTCCTCACCACTATTCCGCCGTTGCGACCGGCGAAGTCTCAGGGGACGTGACACTTGAAGGCAGCCGGCTTCCCACGTTCCGTTCGGCTTCGCCAGCCGAATTTGGGGGGCCGGGCGACAGATGGTCGCCCGAAACGCTCCTGGTCGCCGCAGTCGGTGACTGCTTCCTGTTGACATTTCGGGCTGTTGCCCAAGCGTCGAAGGTGGCTTGGACCTCGCTGCGATGCGAGGTCGTCGGCGCGCTCGACCGCGTCGACCGAGTGACGCAGTTCACGCACTTCGATATCCGCGCGTGTCTACAGGTTCCGGCAGAGACGAGCGTCGAGCAGGCCCGCCGGGTGCTCGAAAAGGCTGAGCACGCGTGCCTCATCTCCAATTCACTGAAGGCAACGACGCGGTTGGAGACAGAGATCAGTGTCGCATCAGAACAGGCCGACACATCGGTGGGCGCGCCGGCCGAACGGCGTCGATGAGAGATGACCGCATGACACCGTGCGGAGGGGCTCGTAATTCAGAGGGAGGTCGTTATGAACTTTGTAAACGAGGGGACATGGGATCGTGGCGGTAGGACGGTTGTCGGCATCCTGCTGATCGCCGCGGGGTGGGCGGGCCTCGTGTCAGGCGCGCTTGGCGTGGTGCTCATCGTGGTGGGCGCGGTCGCGCTCGGGACGGGAATCATCGGCTGGTGCCCCGCGTACACCGTGTGTGGGATCTCGACCAGAAAAGTCTAGATTGGTGGCGAAGAGCCTCTCCGTTCTCGTCACGGCAGGTACAATCAGGCCTGCCAGTGACGACGTCCCAGGGAACACGTCCTTCGACGGAGGAGACCACGCGGACCGCCTATGCGGCGCTCGTCCGAGAGGCGGCGAGCGGCGACCACGACGCGATGGAGAGGTTGCTCGTGCGAGCGCAGGAGGTGGCGTACCGGTTCAGTCTGCTCGTCTGCGGTCATCCGGAGGATGCCGAGGACGTGATGCAGGATGCGCTGCTGAAGACGTACCAGTACGTGAACCGGATTACCGAGCCAGAGGCATTCCGGACGTGGCTGTACACGACGGTCCGCAATGCGTGCCTGATGAGGAGACGGCGCCGCGTTGGCGAGCCGTCACGGCTGATTTCCGTCGAGCAGGGGATCCCGTCGTCTGAAGGAGCGAACACGCCCGTTGACGTCCCGGATGACGCGCCTCTGGCGGACCAGCAGATGATCGATGGTGCATTTGATGTGCGGGTGCGGCAGGCCCTCCAGACGTTGCCGCCCTCGTCACGCGCCATCGTCGTCATGCGTGAAATGGAGGGGTTGTCGACCCGCGACGTGGCAACGGTCCTCGGGATCTCGGAAGCGAACGTAAAAACGCGGTTGCATCGCGCCCGCGAGCTGTTACGACGTCGCCTGGAGAGGGTATGACCGAGTCCGCCAGCCTAGAGTGCACCGCGCTCCTGGCCAATATCTCCGCGTATCTCGACGGCGAACTCGACCGGGTGGCGTGCGCCGCAATCGAACAGCATTGCGCCGTGTGCCCGCGTTGCGCGGCGGTTGTCGAAGGCCTTCGTCACACGATCGGACTATGTCGCGACGTGGGCACAGCGCCCTTGCCCGAACCCGTCCGAGCGCGTGCGCGCGAGAGCGTTCGCCGGCTGCTCGACGCGGACAAGCGCGCGCCTTCTGACTAGAACCCATCTCACAAATGGGGCCGGCATTCGGCCAGCGATGCATCCCGCCTGGCGGCGTTGCTCCTCCGTCAAATACTCCCGGTATTCTCCGTCGTCGCGCCTTGCCAGCCGGGCGCCTCGCCGCCCTCGATGCCACGCCCCCATTTGTGAGATGGGTTCTAGCTGACTAGGGTGTCACGTGTCGGCTCCTGCGTGAATCTCCACCAGAAGGTTGCGACACGCGCGAGACGTCACGGGCGGCACGGGCCGCTACTGCTTGTGCGCCTGTGCGTAATCGAGCGCGAACGTCTTGAGCGCGGAACTGGTCAGGCCCAGCGCAGCAGCCTCCGCGCCAGCGCGATCCGCGTCCCACTTGTCCACCTGGATCCGCTTGATCATCCACATCGCGGCTGCGCGATTGGCGCTGGCGCAATGTACGAAGGCGGGTTGATTGGCGGGCGTCGTGACGGCCTTCAGGAAGCCATCGACCACGGCCGGATCCGGTGAGGCGGCGTTGAACGGAATACTGATG
>JBEQUD010000171.1:0-3423 GCA_040349235.1 Acidobacteriota bacterium | reverse complement strand
GGCTCCGGGCGACCCTGCCATCGAGACGGCGTGGGGCGAGCTGTTCCTGCTCACCGAGCAGAACGACGAAGCGCTCAAGTCCTTCCAGGCGGTCTTGAAGATCGACCCGCGATGGACCCCTGCGCTTGTCGGGGCGGCGCGGGCGCTCGCCGACAACCCGCCGCAGGCCGCGGCCTTTGCCAAGCGTGCGCTCGAGGTGAATCCGTCGTCGGTCGAGGCCTACGTGCTCCTCGCGGAGCATGCCGCGTCGGCGGATCGGCGTGCCGACGCCCGCGAGCTCCTGGCCAAGGCGCTGGCGGTCAATCCCTCGAGCCCCGACGCGCACGCGCAGCTGGCCGCGCTCGCCTACGTTGACGACCGCGAGGAGGAATATCAGGCGGAGGTTACGAAGGCGCTCGCCGTCGCCCCGCGCTCCGGGGAAGTCTACCGGACCGCCGGCCAGCTCGCGGCCCAGAACTATCGCTTCGATGAGGCGGTGGCCCTGACCCGCCGCGCACTTGCCCTTGAGCCGGACAATCCGCGTGCGTTGGCCGAACTGGGCACGCACCTGCTCCGGACCGGGGATGAACCCGGCGCGCGGGCGGCGCTCGATCGTGCCTTCGCGCTGCACCCCTACAGCGTGGTCACGCTCAACTCGCTCCGGATGATGGACACGCTCGACACGTTCGAGACCATCACCGACGGCGACCTCATCTTCCGCATGAGCAAGGACGAGGCGCCGGTGCTCCGCGAGTACATCATCCCGTTAGCGCACCGGGCGCTCGACGGGTACAGGGCGCGCTACGAGTTCGCGCCACGGGGTCCGATTCTCATCGAGGTGTTCACCAAGCACGACGATTTCGCCGTCCGCAACGTTGGCCTCCCCGGCATGGTGGGCGCGCTCGGCGCGTGCTTCGGCCGGGTGGTGACGATGGACTCGCCGCGGGCGATGCCCCCCGGCTCGTTCCAATGGGAATCGGTGCTCTGGCACGAGCTCGCGCACGTCATCACGATTCAGATGTCGAACCAGCGCATCACGCGTTGGCTGACGGAAGGGATCTCGGCGTTCGAAGAGAAGCGGGCCAGGCCGGAATGGGCGCGCCCCCAGGAAATCGAGTTCGCCGAACGCCTCAATCATGGGCGCGCGATCAAGCTCCGGGACCTGAACAGCGCGTTCTCCGACGCCCGGACCATCTCCTTTGCGTACTTCCAGGCGGCGCTGCTCGTCGAGCATCTCGACCAGATCTACGGCGCGGCCGGCATCAACAAGCTCGTGCGGGCCTACGGCACGGGCATGGACACGGACGCGGCGCTCTCGCGCGCCCTCGATACGGACTTCGACCGGCTGCAGACCACCTTCGACACGTTCACCGAGCGCCTCTTCGGCGAGCTGCGGCGTGCCTTGGCGGACACGCCTGGCGGCGACGACTTGAAGAGCCTCTCGGTGCCGGCCCTGCGCGCGTACGCCGAGGAGCATCCAGGGAGCTACGACGCGCAGATGACGCTCGCGTCCGCGCTGCGCAAGGACCATCCCGACGAGGCCATGCGCGCCTACGAGCGCGCCGCGCGGCTCGTCCCGATCGCCCGCGGCGGCGACAGCCCGCATGCCGTGATGGCGACGTTGGCGCTCGAACGTCACGACCGCGCGCGGGCGATTGCGGAACTGCACGCGCTGGTGGCGGTGGATGCCGACAACCTCGACGCGGCCCGGCGCCTCGCGGCGCTGCTGCGCGAGGCGGGCATCGTGGCGCCGGCGACGCTGCAGCCGGTCTACGCCCGAATTGCCGCCATCGACCCGTTCGATGCCGAGGCGCACCGGATGCTCGGACGGTTGGCGATGCAGGGCAACGATCCGGAACTCGCGGCCCGCGAGTTCCGTGCCGTCGTGGCGTTGAAGCCCGTCGATCGCGCCGCGGCGTATACGGACCTGGCGGAGAGCTATGCGAAGGCCGGCAAGAAGGCCGAGGCGAAGAAGGCGACCCTCGCGGCACTCGAAATCGCCCCGAGCGACGAGCGCGCCCAGGCCTTGCTGCTGACGCTCGTGGACAGCCGGCCGTAATGGGCTGTCCGGGCGAGATGTCCAGCGTCTTGCGGCCCGGGCGCCGCGCCGCGCGTCAGGCCCAGTAGTCGCCCGGCCGCTGGCGCTGGCGGAACACGAAGACGCCGAGCATCCCCGTCACGAAGCCGGCGACGTGTGCCATGAACGCCACGCCCCCGCCGCCCGTGTTCGCGGTCACGGCGATGGCGCCCGCGCTGAACAACTGCATCAGGAACCAGAAGCCCAGCAGCGCAATCGCCGGCACTTCGATGACTTCCCAGAAAATGATGAGGGTGACGAGCGTGAGGACGCGCGACCGCGGATAGAGAACGAAATAGGCACCCATCACCCCGGCGATCGCGCCGCTCGCGCCGATGGTGGGCAGCACGGACGTGGGATCCATCGCCATCTGTCCGAGCGCGGCGACCACACCGCAGAGCAGGTAGAAGGCGAGGTAGCGGCCGTGGCCGAGGCGGTCCTCCACGTTGTCGCCGAAGATCCAGAGGTACCACATGTTGCCGATCACATGGGACCAGCTCCCGTGGAGAAACATGGAGGTGGCCAGCGTGGACACGTGGAACGCGGCGGGCACCACGCCGTAGGCCTGGAGGAATTGGGCCAGCACCTCCGGCGGCAGCGTCACTTCGAAGAGCCACGCCAGGGCATTGATGGCGATGATCGCAGTGGTGACGAAGGGCGTCGTCCGCGACGGGATGACGTCCCGCAGGGGGATCATGCCGCCGCCCGATCAGGCGCCGTAGCCGACGTCGCCGCGCGTGCTGGCCGGGGCGCCCGCCGAGGCGTGGAGGCGATCCACGATGCGCCGCAGCTCGCCGTCGCCGATGGCCTTGCGGCGCTCGGCCAGGGCGATGACCGCCCGATAGACCTCGTCGAGCGCGTCGGACGGCAGCGCGAACCCGAGGGCCTCGCAGCGGCTCTGGACGGCATGGCGGCCCGAATGGCGACCGAGCACGAGCCGCGCGACGGGTTGGCCGACGTCCTGCGGCCGCATGATCTCGTAGGTGCGGGGGTCCTTGAGGACGCCGTCCTGGTGGATGCCAGCCTCGTGTGCAAAGGCGTTGCGCCCGACGATGGCCTTGTTGGCCTGCACCGGCTCGCTCGTCAACTGGGTGAGCAATTGGCTCGCCTCGTAGAGGGCCTCGGTATTGATGCCCGTGTCGTACGGCAGACGATCGTGCCGCACGCGGAACGCCATCACGAGCTCTTCGAGGGACGCGTTTCCCGCCCGTTCGCCGATGCCGTTGATGGTGCACTCGATCTGGCGGGCCCCGCCCTGGACCGCGGCGATGCTGTTGGAGACCGCCAGGCCGAGGTCGTCGTGGCAATGGGCGCTGAAGATGGCCTTGTCGGCGTTGGGCACCCGCTGCAGCAGATCGGCAAAGAAG
>JBEQUD010000160.1:0-4179 GCA_040349235.1 Acidobacteriota bacterium | reverse complement strand
TGTGCTCGGCAGCGACGCCATCAGCGAGGCGCTCGACCGTGCGGCCAAGGGGCGGCTGCTCGCCGGCCACCGCATCAACGTGACGAAGACGGCGATCAACGGCGCACTGCGCTCCTGTCATCTCCTGTACATTTCCGACGTGGGTGCCGCCCAGGGGGCGCGCCTGGCGGGGGCCCTCCGCGACCTTCCCGTGCTGACCATTGTGGACGCCGAGACCGCGGCGAGCGTCGATGGCGTGGTGCGGGTGTCTCTCGAAAACGGCAGGATGCGATTCGATCTCGACCATGGGCTGGCCAAACGCGAGCGGCTGCAGCTGAGCTCCAAGCTCTTGTCCCTCGCCTCCCACATCAAGGACGCACCCGCGGGGGGGCCGCGATGACCACGCGAACCCACGTGCTCCTGCTCGTCGTGCTGTCGCTCGCGGTCGCGCCCGCCGCCAGCGCCCAGGACCCCCTCCCCGAGCTCAGCCTCGAGGATTTGATGCAGCTCGACTCGGGACGGGTGTTCGGGGCGTCTCTCCGCACGCAGCCGGTCACGGAAGCGCCGTCGTCGGTTTCGTTTGTCACGGCCGAGGAAATTGCCCGTTACGGCTACCGCTCCCTCGCCGAGATTCTCAACGGGGTGCGCGGGCTCTACGTCACCAACGACCGGAACTTCAGCTTCCTCGGCGCTCGCGGCTTCGGGAAGCCTGGCGCCTACAACAGCCGGATCCTGCTCCTGGTCAACGGGCACCGCGTGAACGACAACGTGTTCGGGCAAGCGGAGATTGGGCCGGAGTTCGGGCTCGACCCGGCCCTGTTCGAGCGCGTCGAAATCATCCGCGGGCCCGGGTCGGCGCTCTACGGCGACAGTGCGGTGTTTGCGGTCGTGAACGTGATCACCAAGGCGGGGGAGGCGCTCGGGCCCGCCGCGGTCGCCGCGGATGCCGGCTCGCTCGGCACGCGGATGCTGCGGGGGACCGCCGGCCGACGCTTCTCGCACGATGTGCGGGTGGCGCTGGCCGGGACTTACGAGGCGAGCGACGGCGTGGGGCGGCTGTACTTCCCGGCGTTCGACTCGCCGGCGACCAACAACGGCATCGCGAGCGGACTGGACGGTGAACGCGTCGCGCAGTTCTATACGCAAGTCAGTGTCGGGCACTTCACGTTCACCGGCGCCTACGGTTCGCGGCGGCGGGATGTCCCGACGGCCTCGTTCGGCACGCTGTTCAACGAGCAACAGTCGCACGAGGAGACCACCGATCGCCACACGCTCGCGGATCTGGAGTACACCAGGCCGATTGTTGACAAGGGACACGTCACGCTCCGCGCCTCCTATGACCGGTTCTCCTATGACGGCACCTATCCATTTGCCGGCGCTGACCAGAACGCGCCGGCCCTGGTCGGCCGCAACAGCGTGGTGGGGGCGCGGTGGAGCCTGGCCGGAAGGGTGACGCGCACGCTGCCGGCACGGCAGGTGCTGACCGTCGGCGCCGAGTTCATCGACAACATCCAGCAGGAACAGGACTTCGGGTACATCAATCCCACGATTCCGGTTCTGGCCGTGAGCCGTTCCTCGACCCAGCGCGCCTTCTATCTGGACGATCAGTTGAAGCTGCGTCCCTGGCTTATCTTCAATGGCGGCGTGCGCTACGACCGCTACGCGCGTTTCGACCCCCTGACACCGCGGGTCGGAGTGATCGTCGCCCCGTCGCCCACGCAGTCGTTCAAGTACCTGTATGGCCGGGCGTTCCGGGCGCCGAACGAATACGAGCAGGACTCGTACTACTTCGGCGATACCGTGGCGGGCCTGCAGCCTGAAACCATTGACACGCACGAGCTGGTCTGGGAGCGCTACCCGGCCGACTGGGTACGGACGTCGGTCTCCGGCTACTGGTACGATGCCCACCGGCTCATCACCCTGGTGCCAGCCGTCGGCACGTTCCTCGAGACGACCTACGTCAACTCCGGTCACGTGCGGGCGCGGGGCCTCGAGTTCGAAACCCAGATGAGGCTGTCCCATGGGGTGGAAAGCATCGCCAGCTACACACTGCAGCGCGCGCGGGATACCGAGACCGACATGGCCCTTGCCAACTCGCCCGCCCAGATGGGCAAGCTGCGGGTGAGCGTGCGGGCCCTGCCGCGTGCGTCGTCCCTGGCCCTCGAAGTCCTCGTCCTCGGCAGCCGGCGCTCGCTCGCGGGCGCCACCCTCCCGACGGTGGTCACGGCGAACCTGACGGCCATCGTGCCCCTGACCCGTACGCTGAACCTGACGGGCAGCCTCCGCAACCTGTTCGACGAGAGCTACGCCGATCCGGCGTCAGACGCGCACCGCGAGGATCTCGTCCCGCAGAACGGGCGGACGCTGCGGATAGGCGTGCGCGTCAAACTGCCCAGCCACTAGCCGGGCCTTGGGCGTTTCGACGACCACCTTGAAAAGGCGAGCGGACCGGGTGCGCTTGGGTATATAAGAACTGGTATGAAGCTCTCACGACGTGTCCGTGCCGGCGTGTGCGCCGCGTTCTCGGCCACGGCCGCATCCGCGGCGTGGCATGGCCGTGTCCGCGCGCAGCCGGCGCACTAGCGGCGGCTGTTGTGCGGATTCCCCCCGCCGTATCGCTCGTCGTGGTGATAGCCGCCGGGGTCGGCGCCGTCCTCGTCGCCCAGCGCCGCGACGCGTTCCACGAGTCGGCGGCGCACCCGGCCATCGAATATGCCACGCGCCCGGTCCACGACCCCCTCGCGCGCCTCAACGAGCGGCTCGACGCGGGCGCCGTCCGGCTGTCATACGACCCGGCGACGGGCTATCTCCGGTCGCTGCTGTCAGCGCTCGATATCCCGCGCGAATCCCAGATGCTGGTGTTTTCGAAGACCAGCGCCCAGGCCAGTCTCATCGACATGGCGAACCCCAGGGCCGTCTATTTCGGCGACGACGTAGCGGTTGCCCGGGTGCGCGGGAGCGATCGGCTCGAGTTGGCGGCCCACGATCCCCAGCAGGGCGTGGTGTTCTACACACTCGATGACAAGGCGGGAGACACGCCGCGGTTGACGCGCCGCGTCAGCGAGTGCCTGATGTGCCATCTGACCTGGGATACGTTGGCCGTCCCGGGCTTCACCATCATCAGCACGTTCCCCATGTCGGACAGTCCGACAGCCTACGCGACTGGCGTCAGCGTGGACGAGCGGACGCCGATGGCCGACCGCTGGGGCGGCTGGTTCGTTACCGGGCGGGCCGCGCCGCGCGTGCATCGCGGCAACGTGCCGGTGGTGCAGACCGAGGCCGAGCTCGCGCGTCCCGCGCCGGCGCCGCCCGTGCTGGCATCCGTCGAGGGCCGCGTGGACACGGCGGGCTATCTGACCCCCTACAGCGACGTCGTTGCGCTGATGGTGTTCGAGCACGAGGCGCAGATGACGAATCTTCTGACGCGCCTCAATTGGGAAGCGCGCGTCGCCGCGGGCGCGCCGGGCGTCCCCACCCGCGTCGCGGAAGCCGCGCGCGACCTCGTGGACTACATGCTGTTCGTGGACGAAGCACCGTTTCCGAGCCCGATCGAAGGCTCCTCCGGGTTTGCGGAAACGTTTGTCGGCCGGGGGCCGGTCGATGCGCAGGGACGCTCGCTCCGGCAGCTCGATCTGGCCACACGCCTGATGAAGTACCCCTGCAGCTACCTCATCTACAGCGAGGCCTTCGACGCGCTGCCCGCGACGGCGAAAGATGCCGTCTATCGCCGTCTGTGGCAGGTGCTCTCGGGCAGCGCCACCGGCAAGACGTACGCGTTCCTCACGCCGCCGCTGCGCCTGGCCATCATCGAGATCCTGCGCGACACCAAGAAGGACCTGCCCGGGTACTTTCGCCGGGCGACGTAACTCGGACGGCACGCCCGGGCGCCACGAGCGGACGTGCGGGATTTCCCCCACGGGCCGCGGACTTTTCGCCGCCGCCACCTCAGCCGTGTCATGCGGTTGCACAGGGCGGCGGATGCCTCGCGCGGCACGGCGCTTGCGCTTGATACTGGCGCTGCAGCTATGCGCATCGAGCCCCACATTCGGCGACGCCGCTCTGTGGCGACCAGCGCGAACACGCTGAATCCGTCCGTCTTCCCGCTCTTCACGGCAGCACGACCGCGCGCGAAGTGCACTCAAGGGCAACCCACCAGGGCCGATTACGGGGACGTACAGCGGCACTGTGCTCTTCGCTGTC
>JBEQUD010000084.1:0-3696 GCA_040349235.1 Acidobacteriota bacterium | reverse complement strand
AGATCACCCGCGAGGTCAACCCGAAGCTCGGCCCGTTCGCGTCGAGCACCGAGGCGTGGGCGCGCATGCTGAAGTCCGGCCAGACAGGCGGTGAGATGATGGCGGACGTCGACACGCGCTTCGGCCACGAACGCGGCCTGGCGCTCTTCGCGGACTGGTCCGACCGGATCGCGGCCGGCGAAACCCCGGCCCCGCCGCCGCGGCCGCAGGGCCTCGAGCGCAACGTCGTGCTGTCGATGTGGGACTTCGCGTCTGACCGGGCCTTCGTTCACGACGTGGCCGCCGGCAACTCGCTGCATCCGACCGCGAATGCCTACGGACGGATCTACGGCGCGGATACCGCCTCTGGCCTCATCGAGTGGGTCGATCCCGTGGCCTTCACCAAGGGCACGATGAAGCCGCTCAACTTCGACGCGGCCCCCGCCCCGCAACCCGGGCCAGCCCCGTACAACGAGATGCCGTCACCGCATTGGGGCGACGAAATCGTGTGGCCCGCCCCCGCCGGTGGGGTGGGCGGGCCGATCATCGACGCCAAGGGCCGCTTGTGGTACTCGGGGAGGGCGTCCACGCCGCCGACGTGGTGCGGCAAGGACTCGGCCAATCCGTTCGCGAAGAACTTTCCGGTCAATCCAACCGGGCTCGTCGTCTTCGATCCCAAGACGGGCCAGCAGACCTCAGCCGGCATGTGCGGGACATCGGGCAGCCATCGGGCCTGGGCCAACGACAAGGACGAGACGCTGTACACCACCATGCAGCCCCCGCCCTATCCCGACAGCGGCGGGTTCGCGTGGTTCAAGACGCGCGTCTGGGAAGACACGCATGACGCCGAGAAGGCGATGGGCTGGTGCCCCGGCATCATCGACTACAACGGCGATGGCAAGATCGGCGCGTACACGCTTCCGGGCGAGCCAGTCGAACGGGGATTGGACCGCATGCTGAGCGGTGTGCTCCCGTATGGGGCAGGTTCGAATCCGGTTGATGGAAGCTTCTGGGTGGTCGGCGGCGTGAACGGGGGGCCCAAGACGGGGATACCAGGGAAGATCGTCCGCTACACCATGGGGGCCAATCCTCCCGCCACGTGCATGGCTGAAGTATACGAGCCGCCCTTCAACAACCCGAAGGCCCCCGGCGTGGAGGGGTACGGCACGCAGGGCGTCGAGGTCGATAGCAAGGGGATGGTGTGGGTCTCCCTCGGCAGCAGCGCGCACCTCGCCAGCTTCGACCGCCGCAAGTGCAAAGTCCTGCGCGGACCGACCGCGACGGGCCAGCACTGCCTGGAGGGCTGGACGCTCTATCCGGTGCCGGGCCCGACGTTCAAGGGCACCAACGTCCGCTCGGATTACTTCTATCTGAGCTGGGTGGACCGCGAAGGGACGCTCGGCCTCGGCAAAGACGTGCCGGTCATCGACGGAACCGGATCCGATTCGTTGATTGCGTTTCTGCCGGACCAGCAGACGTTCGTCACGATGCGGGTGCCGTATCCGATGGACTTCTACACGCGGTCCATGGGCGGACGCATCGACGATCCAGACGCCGGGTGGAAGGGGCGCGGGATCTGGGCGGGCAACAACGAGCGGGTCGTCTGGCACATCGAGGGTGGGAAGGGGACGACCAGCCAGGTCGTGCACTTCCAGGTCCGGCCCGACCCGTTGGCAAAATAGGCGCTGTCACGCGTTGCGAGGAGGCAGAGTGAAACGAGCAGCATGGTGCGCGACGGTCGTGGCGGTCCTGGTGGCAGGCACCGCGATCGTCCCCGCACTGCACGCCCAGGGGCGGTCTGGGCCGATCGTGTCGCCAGAGATCGGCGCCGATCGCCGGGTGACGTTCCGTATCCGGGCGCCGAAAGCCACCGAGGTCGAGGTGTCGTTGAACCTCGGCGCGCAGGCCGCCGCGGCGGCGGGGGCGACCAAAGCCCCCGAGCATCCGGGCAACTGGAACGTGCCGATGCGCAAGGGCGCCGACGGCGCGTGGGCAGTGACGCTCGCGCTCGAGCCGGATGTCTACCGCTATGCGTTCGCCATCGACGGCGTCCGCGTCCTCGACCTCGCGAACCGCAACGTGAGTGGCGGCGGCCTCGTCCACTGGAGCTACTTCGACCTCCCCGGCAGCCCGTCGCGCTTCGACGAGGTGCGCGACGTTCCGCATGGCTCCGTGCAGCTGCGAACCTACCGCGTGTCGGGCAACCACAAACTGCATACGGTGGCCATCTACGTGCCGCCCGACTACGATCGCGACGCCAGCAAGACGTTTCCCGTCCTCTACCTGTTCCACGGTGGCGGTGACGCCGAGGAAGGCTGGGTGCGCCTGGGCCGTGTCCCCGCCATCGCGGAGAACCTCCTGGCCGCGCACAAGGCCGTGCCGATGCTGGTCGTGATGCCCAACTGCGACGACAACGGCAACGCGACCACGCCGGAGGCCGTGGCCGCGTTCAACAGCGAAATTCTCGACGACGTGATGCCGCTCGTGGAGAAGAACTACCGCGTGCAGACGACGCGTGAGGGGCGCGCCGTCGCGGGCCGCGCCAATGGCGCCACGCAGGCGTTCGCGCTCGGCCTGAAGCACCTGGACCTGTTTGCCTCGGTCGCGGCGCTCAGCCCCGGCGCACCGATCTCGTCCCCGACCTACGACTTGAACGCGCACGTGCCCGGCCTGACCGCGGACCCCGCGGCGACCAACCGGCAGGTGAAGTTACTCTTCGTCAGCGTCGGCACGGAAGACACCCGGTATCAGGCGACCGTTCGTCTGGACAAGCTCCTCACCGACAACGGCATCCACCACGAATTCCACACCACGCCGGGCGAGCACGAATGGAAAGTCTGGCGCCCGATGCTCGCGGAGCTGATGCCCAAGCTGTTCCAGCCTGGCAAGTAAGGAGGATCAGGTGCCACAGAAGGTCTGGTGGACGATTTCCTCCGGCCGCGCTGGCGTCTCGAGGTCGGCGTATTCCATCTGTTCGGCGCAGGGCGCTGCCAGGGCATCGACGAGACGGTGAAAGGGCGCAAAGTCGCCGCGATAGGCCCCCTGGACGGCGTGCTCGACCTGGTGATTGCGCGGGATGCGCACCGGGTTGGCGTCGCGCATATCGACAAGGTGCTCCGCAGGCCGTGCGTCGGCGCGCCATTTCGCGAACCATTCGTCGAATGGCGCGCTGTCGGGAAACATCGCGGCGACGGCGTCCGGATCCTCGCCGCCTGCGACGCGCGTCAGCTGACGGAAGAACACGGTGAAGTCGATTTCCTGCCTGCTCAGGAGATCGAGGCATTCCTCGATGAGGGCGACGGGCGCCGCGGGCGGGAGCCCCAGCTTCGCGCGGAAGCGCGCCCCGTACTGGCTGCGGAATCGTTCGGGATACGTGGCGAGCGCTGATTCGGCGATGCTGACGGCTTCGTCCCTATCGTCCGACAGCAAGGGCAGCAGTGCCTCGGCGAATCGCGTGACGTTCCAGTGCCCGATGTTGGGCTGGTTGCCCCACGCGTAGCGTCCCTGGGTGTCGATGGCGCTGTAGACCGCGCGCGGATGAAACGCCTCCATGAACGCGCATGGGCCGTAGTCGATCGTTTCCCCCGAGATCGCGGTGTTATCCGTATTCATCACGCCGTGGATGAAGCCAACGGACATCCACTGCGCGATGAGATCCGCCTGCGCCGCCACTACTGATTCCAGCAGCGCCGCATGCGGACGCGGCGCACGAGCGGC
>JBEQUD010000083.1:0-5467 GCA_040349235.1 Acidobacteriota bacterium | reverse complement strand
CACGCGCGTCCACGGCACGCGGCGGCGGCACCGACCGCGGCCGCCGGACGCGTTCCGGTCGCGGCGATCGACGCCGCCGTCGGGAGAAGGACGCTGGGCACGGCTCGGACTCGAGGCCACGGCGGCCGTGCGCGCGGAACTGACGCGGTGGGCCGCCGCCTTCACGCCGCAGCTGCTCGCCCGGCACGGCATCGTCACGCGTGAAACGATCGCGTCCGAAACCGTGCCTGGGGGCTTCGCCAGCATCTATCCCGTCTTGAAGGCACTCGAGGACGGCGGCCGTGTCCGGCGCGGCTACTTCGTCGCGGGGCTGGGTGCGGCACAATTCGCGCTGCCCGCGGCCCTCGATCTCCTGCGCTCGCTGCGCGAATCCGCACCTGCGGTGGCAGACGGCGAGGGGCCGAGCGTGTCGCTTCTCGCCGCGACCGATCCCGCGAACCCCTACGGCGCCGCGCTACCCTGGCCCAAGACGCCACCCGGCACGTCACGCGGGCCAACGCGCTCTGTCGGCGCGAGCGTCATTCTCGTTGACGGGGCGCTCGCGGCGTATACCGCCCGGGGCGATCGGCAGCTGTTCGTGTACCTGCCCGACAGCGAGCCGCCGCGGTCGCGGGTCGGGCGCGCCATCGCACGGGCCCTCATCACGCGCGCCAGGAGCGGCGCGGATGCGCCGCGCGGCATGCTGATCGAAGAGATCGACGGTGCTCCGGCCTCGGCGCACGCGCTCGCGCCGTATCTGACCGATGTGGGGTTCGCCGCCGGCGCGCTCGGGTTCCGCGCGACGTTCCCCGCGCGCACCGGTCGCCCATCCTAGGAAGGCGACGCCATGCCCGAAGGCGACACGATCTTCCGCGCGGCCAGGACACTGCACCGCGCGCTTGCCGGCCGCGTCGTCACCGGCTTCGATGCCAGGCTGGCGCAGCTGGCGCGCATCGACGACGATGCGCCGTTGACGGGCCGCACGGTCGATTCGGTGGCCGCGCGCGGCAAACATCTGCTGATGGCCTTCAGCGGGGACCTCGTCCTGCATACCCATATGCGGATGAACGGCAGCTGGCACCTGTATCGGCCCGGAGAGCGCTGGCGTCGCCCCCAGACGAGCATGCGCGTGGTCGTTGCAACAGACGTCATCTTGGCCGTCGGGTTCGATATCACCGTGGCCGAATTCCTGACGGCGCACGCGCTCCGAAGGCACCCTGCGCTGAGGGCCCTCGGGCCCGACCTGCTCGGCGCCGACATCGACGTTTCGGCTATCGCCGAACGCATCCGCGCGCGAGGCCCCGAGACTATCGGCGATGTGCTCCTCGACCAGCGCGTGGTGGCGGGCATCGGCAACGTCATCAAGGCGGAGACGCTCTTTCTGGCCGGCGTGCCACCCTTCGCGCCCGTGGACGGATTGACCGACGCGCGGGTCATCCGCGTGGTCGAGGTGGCGCGGCGTCTTCTGACTGAAAACGTCGCGGAGGGGCCATTCACGGCGACAGCCGCACACGGCCGGCGTACCACGCGCAGCCTGGATCCGGGCGCGGCACTGTGGGTATACGACCGCAGCGGAAAGCCCTGCCGGCGGTGCGGGGCGCCAATCCGAGCGGACAGGACGGGGCTGGACGCCCGCGTCACCTACTGGTGTCCAGTGTGCCAGGCCGAGTGACGGGCAAAGATACTGCGCCGGTCGCTCCCGCAGCGCTTCTATAATGCGCCGATGATGGGCCCGACCACCCGGCGGCTACTCGCCTGCAGCGCGGTCCTGGGGCTCGCGCTTCTCACGACCACGTCCCGCGCCCGCGTCCAGGCACCGGGCACGTTCGCCGGGCACGTGGCCGCGCTCTCGGAGCACGGCGGGTTCTTCGACACCGACAACCTCATCTCCAACGAGCGCTCGTATCTGCATGTCGTACCCGACCTGCGTGCGGCGGGGTTCGAGGGGGGCGCATACATCGGCGTCGGCCCCGATCAGAATTTTTCCTACATCGCCCAGGTCAAGCCGAGCATCGCGTTCATCGTGGACCTGCGTCGCGACAACCTGCTCCTGCACCTGCTGTTCAAGGCGCTCTTCTCCCTGTCGTCCACGCGCGCCGAATACCTGGCGCAGCTGCTCGGCCGTCCCGTCCCTGCGCCCCTCGACCCATGGCGGACGGCAGATGCCGAGGCGCTCGCGAAGCTCGCGGAGGGGCCGCGCGCGGGCCCCGAGGCCCTCGCGGCACTGCGGACGCGCCTCGACGACACGATCCGGGCCTTCGGCATCCCGCTCTCGACGGAGGATATGGCCACGATCGCCCGATTCCACCGTCGGTTCGAGGACAGCGGTCTCGACCTGCAGTTCGAGACGACTGGCCGCGCGCCGCAGCCCTACTACCCGACGTACGGGGACCTGCTGCTCGAACGCGATCGGCGCGGCCAGCGCTGGAACTTCCTCGCCAGCGAAGAGGCGTTCCAGACCGTGCGCGACCTGCAGCGGCGCGACCTGGTCATTCCCGTGGTCGGCGACCTGAGCGGGACGACGGCACTGGCCGCAATCGGGCGCCTGCTGGCATCCCGCGGCGAGCACGCCTCCGCGGTCTATGTCTCGAACGTCGAGTTCTACCTGTTCGGCGGCGCACGATTCTCCCAGTATCTGGAAAACCTCTCGCGGCTGCCGCACACGCGACGCAGCCTCATCATCCGCGCCGTCTTCGGCCGCTTCGCCAGGTCCGAGCCCGGCTACGGAAGCGCGTCGCTCGTCCAGCCCATGGACGATCTCCTGGAGGGCTACCGCGACGGGCGCTTCCGCGCCTATCAGGAGCTCGCTGCGCCCCGGTAGGGGGCGAGCCCGCGGCGCGCGCACATTGTAAGATTCGTCCATGCCTGACACGTCGTCGTTCGACATCACTTCGACCATCGATTTCCAGGAAGTGGACAACGCCCTCAACCAGGCGCGAAAGGAAGTCGCGCAGCGCTACGACTTCAAGGGCGCCACCGCCGAGGTCACCCTCAACGCGGCGGACAAGACGCTGACGCTCCTGACCGACGACGAGATGAAGATGAACGCGCTCTGGGAGATCGTGCAGACCCGCCTGGTGCGGCGCGGCGTGGCCATCAAGAACTTCAAGGCGGACAAGAGCGAGGCGGCGGCGGGCGGCCGCGTGCGCCGGCTGATCCCGATTCAGCAGGGCATCCCCGTCGAGGCCGCGAAAGAGATCCTGAAGTTCCTGAAGGAGCAGAAGCTGAAGAAGGTGCAGGCGACGATTCAGTCCGATCAGGTGCGCGTCGCCTCGCCCTCGAAGGACGAGCTCCAGGCCGCGATGCACGCGCTGCGCAACCACGATTTCGGCGTCGCCCTCCAGTTCGGCAACTACCGCTGACCTCGCGAGGCACCGCACCCATGGCAAGCCCCGGAAGCTGGGTCGAGTCCGCCAACGATCCGGCCACGGACTTCCCGCTGTGCAATCTGCCGTTCGGGGTCTTCGCCCGCGCGAGCAGCGACGCCCGCCCAGCTATCGGCATCGCGATCGGCGACCGGATTCTCGACCTGCGCCGCGCGGGCGATACGGGCCTGCTCGACGCGCTGCCGCCGGCCATCACCGAGGCCTGCCAGGGCGATTCGTTGAACGCGCTCATGGCGCTCGGCCCCGCCGCCGCGTCTGGGCTGCGCGCGCGCGCGACCGCGCTCCTCGCCCGGGACGCCCGGCCCGGCGAAGACACCCCGGGGCGCGTACAGACCTGCCTCGTCCCGATGAGCGATGCACGCATGATGCTTCCGGCAGTCGTCGGCGACTACACGGACTTCTACGCGTCCATCCATCACGCGACCACCGTCGGACGACTGCTGCGCCCGGATCGGCCGCTGCCGTCCAACTACCCGCACACGCCGCTCGCCTACCATGGCCGCGCGTCGTCGCTCGTCGCGAGCGGCCACCCCGTCCGGCGGCCGTGGGGCCAGGCGCGCGGCGGCCCCGGCGAGCCCCCGCTGTACGCGCCGAGCAGGGCCTTGGATTACGAGATCGAAGTCGGGTTCCTCATCGGCGCGGGCAACCCCCTCGGCGAGCCGATTCCGCTCGCGCGGGCCGAGGCGGCCATCTTCGGCGTGTGCCTGGTCAACGACTGGTCGGCTCGCGACCACCAGGCCTGGGAATCGCAGCCGCTCGGCCCGTTCCTGTCGAAGAACTTCACGACAACGCTGTCACCGTGGGTGGTACCGCTCGAGGCGCTTGCGCCTTTCCGCGTACCCGCCTTCGATCGCGGTAGCGATGGTCCGGCGGCACTAGGGTATCTCTCCTCGCCGGAAAACCAGGCGCACGGGGGACTCGACATCACGCTGGAGGTCGCCATCCTCTCAGCGGCCATGCGTGCGGCGGGGCGGCCGCCGCTGCGGCTCGGACGCAGCCATTTCCGGGATCAGTATTGGACCGCCGCCCAACTCGTCGCGCATCACGCGAGCGGCGGCTGCAACCTGCGGCCGGGGGATCTACTGGCCAGCGGGACGGTCTCGGGGGAGACGGCGGATGCGCGCGGCTGCCTGTTGGAACTGACGCGGCGCGGAACCGAGGCCTTCACGCTCCCGACCGGCGAGCGGCGCACGTACCTCGAGGATGGCGACGAGGTGATCGTCCGCGGCTACTGCGAGCGGGAGGGGATGCCCCGTATCGGGTTCGGCGAATGCCGGGGACAGATTGCGCCGGCGTGCGCGCCAGCCGCGTATGCCCCGTAGCTGGTTCGGCCCTGTCCGGGATCGGACGCCCGCCTGTCAGCGAATCGTCCAGCGGTAGACGTGCGTCCCATGGGCCACGATGTCCTGGTCGGCGGGCCAGTCTGGGGGCATCGGGAAGCGGTGTGACACGACACGGGCCCCCGGTGCGAGCTCGTGCTGCAACTTGGACTTCAGCCGCAGGTTGATGGACGGCGACAGGAACAACGTCACGACCGTTGCCGAGGAAAGGTCGGCCTTGAACAGGTCCGCCTTCACGAACCGCACCTTGTCGGAGACGCCCGCTTTGGCGGCGTTATTGGTCGCCTGCTTGATGAGGCCCGGGTCGAGCTCGACGCCGACCCCGCGCGCGCCGAACCGGCGCGCCGCTTCGATGACGATCCGGCCGTCGCCCGAACCGAGGTCGTAGACGATGTCCGCCGACGTCACGTGCGCGGCCTCGAGCATCGTGTCCACGATGGCCTCCGATGTCGGGACATAGTGGATGTCCGGGGTCTGCGCGCCAGCCCCCACCAGACCCACGCCCGCAAGCATCAGCACGACCGGCAGCATCCTCATCCTCAGCAACCCTCCCACGGAGATCGTAACGCCGCGCGGCTTTTATGGCACCATGGTCGCCATCATGGACACGAGATTCTTGCTCGTCGCAGCCGTCGCGGGTTTTCTCGGGGTGGCCGCGGGCGCCTTCGGCGCGCACGGCCTGCGCGGACGGCTGTCGCCGGACATGCTCGGCGTCTTCGAAACCGCGGTGCGCTATCAGATGTACCACGTGTTCGCGCTGCT
>JBEQUD010000051.1:0-5771 GCA_040349235.1 Acidobacteriota bacterium | reverse complement strand
CACGCCCTGAGGTAAGCTCGGGGCATGCGCGTTCCTGCACGGGCTGCTGCCTCGTTCGCCGCACTCGCGGTCATCGCCGTGTCGTGCGGCGCCGCCCGCGCGCAAGAGCCGACCTTCAGATCCGGCACGGAAATCGTCTCGCTGTTCGTGACGGTGGCGGACGCCCAGCGCCGCCTCGTCCCCGATCTCGAGAAAGAGGACTTCGAGATCTTCGACAACGACAAACCACAGCCCATCGCCTACTTCGAGAACGTCGTGCAGCCTATCAGCGTCATCGTGATGCTGGACACGAGCGGCAGCATGACGGGGTCGATTGCGCTGCTCAAACAGGCCGCCGAACAATTCCTGATTCGCCTCCTGCCGACGGACCAGGCCCGCGTCGGGGCGTTCAACGACAAGATCCAGATCAGCGCGCGCTTCTCGAAGAACCGGGACGAGCTCGTCGGTGACGTGAAGGAACTGGACTACGGCAACGGCACGCGGCTGTGGGACGCGGTCGGCACCAGCCTCGACGAATTGAAGGGCGTCGAGGGGCGGAAGGTCGTCCTGGTCTTCACGGACGGCGATGATACGGAGAGCCGGACGCGCCTGGGCACCATCATCGACCGCGCCCGGGCGGAAGAAATCATGATTTACGCGATCGGCCTCGAGAGCAACTACTTCGACGGGCAGCGCATGGTGAAGACCAGGCCCGATAGCGGGCTGCGAAAGATCGCCGACGAAACCGGGGGCGGCTACTTCGAGCTGGCCAAGACCGCCGACCTTGCGCCGACCTTTACCCGCGTCGCGCAGGAGCTGCACTCGCAGTACGTGATGGGCTTCGCGCCGACGCTGCTCGATGGACGCGTCCACAAGCTCGGTGTGCGCGTCAGAAAGCCCGGCATGAACGCGCGGTCGCGCCGCAGCTATCTTGCGGGGACCGACAAGCCCACACCGGCCACCAAGCGCTAGGCCAGGTTCCGTGCCCTGGCCCAGGAGACCCCGATGACCGCCCTCACCGATCAGGAATTCCGCCTGCGCGCGGACGACGCACTGGACCAGGCACGCCGCTCGTTGATGGCCCTTGCCGACGAGTACGAATTCGAGGTGGGGCTGCAGAACGGCGTCCTCAACCTCGAGTTCGAGGAGCCCTCCGAGACCAAGTTCGTCGTCTCGCCCAATGCCCCGACGCGGCAGATCTGGGTGGCGGCCATGACCAAGAGCTACAAGCTGGCGTGGGCCCAGGATTTGGAGGCATTCGCGCTCAACGGCGAACCACTGGTCCACCTGCTCGATCGCCTGACGCGCACGTTCGTCGGCGCCACGGCCTGACGTCCCACCTCAGACGCGGAACCCGCCCGCCAGCGGATCCTCATCCTCGACCACGAACGCGTGCTCGCCGGTCACCCAGGCGGTGCCGCTGATGGCCGGCACGATGGCGGGGCAATCGCCCACCATGGTGCGGCCCACGAGGCGTCCCGTCAGGTGCGTGCCGATGAGGCCCTCGTGGACGAAGGGGACATCATCGCCGAGCAGGCCCATCGCGTCGAGAACCGCCATCACCGCCGCCGTCCCCGTGCCCGACGGCGAACGGTCGGCCCGCCCGCCCGCGAAGACGACCACATTGCGTAGCGCGGCGCGCTCGTCGCTCGGCGGAGCGGTGAAGACAGTGCCGGCAAGGCCTCGCAACCCGGGCTCGGTGGGATGCACGACGTCGTAGCGCGCCGCGACCGCGCGCGTGATGGCCATGCCCACGCGGCGCAACTCCGGCAGGTGCGCGCCGTCAATGGGCAGGCCGGCGGACTCGCTGTCCACGATGGCGTAGAAGGCCCCGCCAAACGCCACATCGACGCGCAACGTGCGCGAGCCCACCGTCACGACCTCGCCTGCCCGGAGCACGAACGACGGCACGGTGGTCACGGACACGGCGGCAACACGTTCGGCTGGGGCCGCCTCGGACTCGCGCGACGGCGGGCCGAACGTCACGTCGGCGGCGATGGTCCCGGCGGCCGTGTCGATGGAGAGCCGGCGGCTGCCGCCCTCGGCAAGAATCAACCCCCGCTCGAGGGCGATGGTCGTGACGGCCAGCAAGCCGTGGCCCGACATGCCGTGATAGGCGTCTCCGTCCATGAAGACGACGCCCGCGTGGGAACCGGGCAGCACGGGTTCGGTGAGCACCGCACCGGACAGGTCGGCGTGGCCGCGCGGCTCCAGCATCAGGACCCGGCGCAGATGCCCGGCGTGGCGCTCCAGCCAATCCCGCTTGTCGAGCATCGTGCGCCCGCGAGGGGACGGGAAGCCGTCCACGACGAGCCTGAGCGCGCCGCCGGCGGCGTGCGCGTCGATGGTGCGGATCCGAATCACTTGGGGACCGGGGCGGGACGGCCCCGACGGGCGATGCAGCCGCCGGGTAGTCGCCCGGGCGGGCCTGCCTTGCCTGCTGGCCACCCTGACGGTCTCGCGTGCCTACTTCGGCTGTTCAGCGGCGAGCTGCTTGGCTTGATCGGCCATCCATGCCTGGTAGTCGGCCGGGCTCTGCACCGTGACGAAGCCGCGCATGCGGTAGTGGCCGAGCCCACAGAGCTGCGAGCACGTGATTTCGTACTCGCCGGCGCGATTGGGC
Source organism: Acidobacteriota bacterium (assembly GCA_040349235.1). GTDB lineage: Bacteria > Acidobacteriota > Vicinamibacteria > Vicinamibacterales > CAVVIG01 > JBEQUD01. The sequence goes on along the minus strand of JBEQUD010000051.1, from coordinate 3,169 downwards.
ACGAACCAGACCGGGATGTCCATGCCGGGCACCGCGTCCTGCTTCACACGCATCTCGTAGAGCCCGAAACTGTGGATGACGTCCTTGCTCGACAGATGGACGAGGACCGGCCGGTCGATGGGCACGTTCAGCTGGTTGATGGTCGTGACGTCGTCCTTCGCGTTCGCATCCGTCCGGTCGAGCCCGAGCGGATTGTCGGCGGAGACCAGCTTCGGGCTGGTGCGGCCGAACTTGCCGTCCGCGCCGGGGTACTGGATGTTCCAGGCGAACTGCTCGCCCACGACGCGCACCACGACGGCCTCGCTCTCGCTCGGCAGCTGCTTGACGCGCTTGGCCCAGGCCGGAATCGCGTAGAACACGAGCAGCACGACCTCGACGAGCGCGACCGCCACCTCGAGGCCCTTCGAGAGCTTCCCCTTCGCGCCGACGTAACTCGCCTTCGGATTGGCCTTCCGGCGGAAGCGCACCAGGACGAACAGGAAGAACGCGCCCCAGCCGACGAACAGCACGACCATCAGCCAATGCACCAGGACGAGCATGTGATCGATCTCGGGGGCATGCGTGGACGCTTCGATGGGCAGTCCCAGCCAGTTCAGCATTGCGCGGTCCCTTCTTGTGCGGCAGTCGCAGATACGGCGTAGCGCCCGGCACGAACCGGCGCGTCCCCGACGGCGGCGCTCTGGGCACGCCGCATCAAATACACGAAGAACGCGGCGAAGGCGGCGAGCACGGACCCCGTCACGCCGAGCATCAGGAAGATTCCCATGTTGACGCCCCACGCCATGGGCGAATCACTCTGGCCGAAACACACCGCGCAGGCCAGCGCAGGGCGGGGTAAGGCCCACACCGCGAGACCCGCGAGCGCCATCAGCCCCCGCCGTAGGGTCACAGCCGCCTCGTCTTGCGCTGAAAGGCCGCGGCGTACACGGCAAGCCCGGCGGCCGCCAGAAGCGACATCGCGCCGGTCACCAGGTACCCCCCGTCATGGCCGGAACGGTACTCGCCCATGGCCCACGCGGCGAGAAATGCCGCGAGGACGATGGAGGCGCCGATGAAGACGAGATGGAACAGCCTGAGCGACATGTCAATGCGACCAGGGGCTGCCGGTGCTCAGGCTGTCGAGCGACGTGAACAGCGGAATGAACAACAGCACGACGAAGAAGACCACCGTCAGGATGAGCGAGCCGTAGATCCAGCGCCGTTCGTGGCTGAGGTGCATGAACACCCCCGCCACCATCGAGCCCTTCATCGTCGCGATCACCAGGGCCACGCCGATCGCCACCGGCACGGTCGCGTGAAAGCCGGACACGCCGACGGTCAGGGCCGTGAAGACGAGCAGCATGACGAAGACCATCACGTAGCTGCGAACGCTCTTCTGGATTTCCGCGGGGTCCGAATGCATGCCTCACCCTCCGGCCGGTCGCTCGGGACCAGCGCCTACAGCAGATAGAGCACCGGGAACAGGAAGATCCACACCAGATCGACGAAGTGCCAGTAGAGCCCGGTGTATTCGATGCGATTGGTGAACTGTTCCGGCGCCGTCTTCCACAGCTTGGCCCCCGGACCGAGGAAATACAGCATCACCACGACGCCGCCGATGATGTGGAGCCCGTGCAGGCCCGTCAACGTGAAGTAGATGGCGAAGAACGTGCTGTGCCAGGGGCCTTCGCCCTTCTCGAGGTGCTCGGCGTACTCGAAGTACTTGTTCACGAGGAAGGCGAGCGACAGCAGCACGGTGAGCGCCAGGAACATCCGGTGCCGCCCCCAGTTGTGCATCTTCAGGGACGCCCAGGCCATCACCATCGTGACGGACGAGCTGATGAGGATGATGGTGTTGATGGTGCCGAGCTTGACGCTCAACTCCGCGTGGGGCCATTCGACGGCCCCCACCCGCAGGAGGATATACGTCGAGAACAGGGCGCCGAACAGCATGACCTCGGACGCGAGGAACAGCCAGATCCCCAGCTTGCCGTTCGTCAAGCCGGTATCGGGCCGTTCTTCGACGGTGTACGGAATGTTCATGTCCACTAGGCGCGCTCCGGTTCGAACTGCGGCGTGAAGTCCTTGGCGGCGCCCGGCACGCTGTACTCGTACGGGCCGCGGTAGACAATCGGCTCGGTGAGGAAGTTGCCGTGCCCCGGCGGCGAGGGGGCGGACCATTCAAGCGTGGTGGCGTCCCAGGGATTCTCCGCCACGCGCGCGCCCCACTTGATACTGGCAAAGAAGTTGATGATGAACGGAATCTGGAAGAGCCCCAGCCCCCACGCACAGAAACCGATCATCAGGTTCCACTTGAGGAGGCCGGCGTTGTGCGCATACTGCATGCCGCCGTCATACATTCGGCGGTTCATCCCGCCGAGCCCCTGGATGAACATCGGCATGAACACGCCGTTGATGCAGATGAACGAGCCCCAGAAATGCAGCGCGCCGAGCATGTCGTTCATCCGGCGCCCCGTGGCCTTGGGGAACCAATAATAGACGCCCGCAAAGAGCGCGAAGATGGTGCCCGGCGCGACGACGTAGTGGAAGTGCCCGATCACGTAGTACGTGTCGTGCAGGTGGATGTCGGACGGCGCCAGGCCGAGCGGCAGGCCCGTCAAGCCGCCGATGCCGAACATCGGCAGAAACGCCAGCGCGAACAGCATCGGCGTCGTGAAGCGGATGGAGGCGCCCCAGAGCGACAGCAGCAGCGCCGTCAGGATGACGACCGACGGAATCGAGATGATCATCGTGGTCGTCTGGAAGAACGCGCTCATCGTCGTCCCCATGCCGGTCATGAACATGTGGTGCGCCCAGACGATGAACGACATGAAGCCCAGGAACACGGTCGCGTACACCATCGCCCGGTAACCCCAGAGCGGCTTCCGCGTGTTGTTGGCGATCACCTCCGACACGATGCCCATCGCCGGGAGGATGAGGACGTAGACCTCGGGGTGCGCGAGGAACCAGAAGAGGTGCTGCCAGAGCAGCGGGTTGCCGCCACCGGCGCGGGTGGCGCCCTCGGCGACGTTCGTCATCCCCGTCACGACGTGGTTGCTGACCACGAGCCCGCTCGGCAGGAAGAAGCTGGTGCCCGCGAGTCGATCCATCAGCTGGAGAACGCCGGCGGCTTCGAGCGGGGGGAATGCGAGCAGGAGCAGGAAGGACGTCACCAGCTGCGCCCAGACGA
>JBEQUD010000028.1:0-9816 GCA_040349235.1 Acidobacteriota bacterium | reverse complement strand
AGGGCTGTCGCGTCCGTGTCCACGCCAGGAACGGTGCGCAGGCGGAGGCCGTCGCGCGGCTGGCGTCGGCACAAGCCGGCCCGTATCCCCCGGCCCCGGGGACGTGGGATCTGCTGGTCAATTGCACGCCGGTCGGGATGTTCCCGCGAGTGGACGAGACGCCGATGGCTTCTGACGCGCTGACGGGGCGGTGTGTGTACGATCTCATCTACAACCCGACCGAAACACGCCTGCTGCGCGAGGCCCGGCTCGCCGGCTGCGAGACGATCGGCGGCCTGGACATGCTCGTGGGGCAGGCGCAGGAACAGTTCTACTGGTGGACCGGAGTGCGTCCGTCTGCACAGGTCATGAGGCAGGCCGCGACGGCGCGGCTGGCGGGGTTCAAGCGCGATGAAAATCACGTCGTTTGAGGAATTCACGGAACTGGCTGCGCGCGGCACGTTCGTGCCGGTGTGCAAGGAGATCGTCGCCGATCTCCTGACGCCGGTCTCGGCGTTTCTCTCGATTGCCGAGCACGCCGACTATGCGTTCCTGCTCGAGAGCGTCGAAGGGGGCGAGCACGTCGGCCGGTACTCGTTCCTCGGCAAGGATCCCTTCCTGATCCTGCGCGCGCGTGAGGGACGCACGACGATTGAGCGCGGCGGTGTCGTGACCGACAGCGACGAGCCGTTCGTCGATACGCTCCGACGCCTCATGGCGGATTTCCGGTCGCCCATTGTGCCGGACCTCCCGCGGTTCACCGGCGGGGCCGTCGGCTACCTGGGCTACGGCGCGGCGTCCTGGTTCGAGCCCGTGCTGGGCGATCTCGGCGCGGGACCGGACGGCGCGGACGACGCCGGGTTCATGGTGTTCGACACCGTGTTGGCCTTCGATCACGTCCGGCACCGCATCCTGCTCATCGCCAATGCGCGCGTATCCGAGCACGACGACCTCGCGTCGCTCTATCAGTTCGCCTGCGCGAAGATCGAGTTCCTCGAGCGCGAGCTCGAGCGCAGTCTGTCGCGGCCCCCGCGGCCGGCCGCCGCTGACCTCGTCCTGCGGTCGAATCACACGCAGGCGCGGTTCGAGGAGCAGGTCCGCCAGGCCAAGGAGCACATCGCGGCCGGCGACATCTATCAGGTGGTGCTGTCCCAGCGATTCGAAGGCGACGTCGTCGCCGATCCGCTGACGGTGTATCGCGCGCTCCGGCATGTCAATCCGTCGCCCTATATGTATTTCATCCGGATGGGCGGCGTCTCGGTCGTCGGCTCGTCTCCCGAGATGCTGGTGCGCGTGGAAGGCACGCGCGTCGAGACGCATCCCATCGCCGGCACGCGTCCGCGCGGGAAGGACGCCGCCGACGACGCACGGCTCGGCGAGGAGTTGAAGGCCAACGTGAAGGAGCGGGCCGAGCACGTGATGCTCGTGGACCTGGGCCGGAACGACGTCGGCCGCGTCTGCGAGTACGGCTCCGTGCACGTGCCGCAGTTCATGGGCCTCGAACGCTTCTCGCACGTGATGCACCTGACGTCGGTCGTCGAAGGGACGCTGGCGAAGGGCGCGGACCGGCTCGATGCGCTCGTGTCGTGCTTCCCGGCGGGGACGGTGTCGGGGGCGCCGAAGGTGCGCGCGATGCAGATTATCCGCGAGCTCGAACCCTCGGGCCGTGGCTTGTACGCCGGTGCAGTCGGCTATCTCGACTTCGCGGGGAATCTCGACTTCTGTATCGCGATTCGGACCATCATCATGTCGGACGGGAAGGCCTACGTGCAGGCCGGGGCGGGGATCGTCATCGACTCGGACCCCGCCGCCGAGTACCAGGAGACGCGCGACAAGGCGCGCGCCCTGGTGCGCGCGCTCGAACTGGCGCAGCAGGGATTGTGACGGCACCATGATTGTGGTCATCGACAACTACGATTCGTTCACCTACAACCTCGTGCAGTATCTCGGCGAACTCGGCGCCGAGACGCGCGTGCTGCGCAACGATCAGGTCACGGTGGACGACGTCGGTCGGGCGCACCCCGAGCGGATTGTGATCTCGCCAGGGCCCGGCCGCCCCGAGGACGCCGGCGTCACGATGGACGTGATCAGGACGCTGGCCCCGACCACCCCGATTCTGGGCGTCTGCCTCGGGCACCAGGCGATCGGCGCGGTGTTCGGAGGCACGGTGAGGCGCGCCATCATGCCGATGCACGGCAAGACGTCCCTTATCGCGCACGACGGTCAGGGTGTGTTTGCCGGGATCGAGGGACCGTTCGTGGCCTCGCGCTATCACTCGCTCGTCGTCGCCGACGCCGGACTGCCCGCCGATCTCGTCGTGTCCGCCCGGACGGTGGAGGACCAGACCATCATGGGCCTGCGGCATCGCGCGTGGCCCGTGCAGGGGGTCCAGTTCCACCCCGAATCGATTCTCACGGTTGAGGGCCGTCGCATTCTCCGGAACTTCCTCGAGGGCGCCCGATGACGGACGCGGCGGCCCTGTTTCCCCGGCTGCTCGACAAGCTGACGCGCCGCGAGGACCTCACGGCCGACGAGGCCGCGTCGGCGATGGGCGCGATCATGGCCGGACACGCTGCGCCGTCCCATATTGCCGCGCTGCTCGTCGGGTTGGCGATGAAGGGCGAGCGTCCCCTGGAGATCGTGGGGCTCGCGCGCTCGATGCGGGCGCACGCGGTGCCCCTTTCGGTGCGGCCGACGGACGTCTTCGACACCTGCGGGACCGGCGGCGACCGCAGCGGCACGTTCAACATCTCCTCCTGCGCCGCGATCGTCGTGGCCGCGTGTGGGGTGCGGGTCGCCAAGCACGGCAACCGATCCGTGTCCAGCCGGTCGGGAAGCGCGGACGTCTTCGAGGCCCTTGGGGTCCGTGTGACGGCTCCGCCAGCCGTCGCGGAGCGCTGCCTGACGGACGTGGGGATCGGGTTCTTCTTCGCGCCGACGTTCCATCCGTCCATGCGGCATGCGGCGCCGACCCGGCGCGAGCTCGGCGTGCGCACCGCGTTCAACCTGCTCGGCCCGCTCACGAATCCGGCCGGGGCGACGCGGCAACTCGTCGGCGTGCCCAGGCCTGAACTGACCGAGTTGATGGCCCGCGCCCTCTCGCTGCTCGGCTCGACACGCGCCTGGGTCGTGCACGGGGCGGACGGGCTCGACGAGATCTCGACGACGGGGTACACGAAGGTTTCCGAATGCCGCGATGGCAGGGTGAACACGTTCTACCTCCATCCCGCCGATGTCGGCCTGCCCAAGGCGACGCCGGCCTCGCTCGTCGGCGGGGACGCCGCAGAGAACGCAACGATCATCGCGCACGTTCTCGACGGCGAGCGCGGGGCGCCGCGTGACGTCGTTCTCTTGAACGCGGGCGCCGCACTGTTCATCGCGGGGCGGTGCGACTCGGTCCAGGACGGCATCGCCATGGCTGCGGCCGCCGTTGACAGCGGCTCGGCCCGCCACACGCTCGCGCGGCTCGCGGCCGTCGCCTCGACAGACGCCGTCCCCACGGAGGAACGACGCGCGTGAGCGAGCCCAAGGCGGCCTCGGCGGATCTGTTGGCGACGATCGTGGCGGCCACCGCGCGGATGGTCGATGTGCGATCGGCGCTCGAACCGGCGTCGGCCCTGGCGGCTTGGGCCGCGGGGCGCGAGCCGCGGCCGGGACGGTTTCGCGCGGCACTCGCCGCGACCGAGGGCTGCCCGCGCGTGATTGCCGAGTGCAAGCGCCGTTCGCCGTCCCGCGGCGTGCTGCGGCGCGACTACGACCCCGCGGCGATTGCGCGGAGTTACGAACGCGCCGGCGCCGCCGCGATTTCCGTCCTGACCGAGCCGACGTTCTTTGATGGGGCGCTCGCGCACCTCGCGGCCGTCCGCGAGGCCGTCGCGGTCCCGGTCCTGCGGAAGGATTTCGTCGTGTCCGAGTACCAGCTCCTCGAGGCGCGCGCGGCCGGCGCCGACGCCGTTCTGCTGATCGTGGCCGCGCTCTCGCCGGGCGACCTGGCGCGCCTGCACCAGCAGGCGACGGACCTGGGCCTGGATGTGCTCGTCGAGGTGCACGACGCGGAGGAACTGGCCGTGGCCATCGAGGCCGGCGCCGGCATCATCGGGGTCAACAACCGCAACCTTCGCACCCTCACCGTGGACCTGGCCGTCTCGGAGGCGCTCGCGCAGCGCATGCCGCGCGGGATCGTGGCCGTGAGCGAGAGCGGCCTCAAAAGCGCGGCAGACCTGGCGCGATTGCAGGACTGCGGCTATCACGCCTTTCTGATCGGCGAGCGGTTCATGGGCGAATCCGACCCGGGCGCGGCCCTCGCCTCCGTGCTGGCCGGCGCCGAGACAACGGACGTCCGAGGATCGCGCATGAGCGTCAGGATGCCCCTCCCGACGGCGCGTGGCCCACAGCGGTGGCGCTGCTGATGGTGGTCAAGATCTGCGGGATTACCAGGGCGGATGACGCGGCGGCCGCGGTTGACGCGGGTGCGTCCGCGGTTGGGTTCGTGTTCTGGCCAGCGAGTCCGCGCTTCATCGATCCGTATCGCGCGCGCGCCATCGCCGCTGGACTTCCGGCGTTCGTCACCGCGGTCGGTGTGTTCGTGAACCAGCCGGCCGCCTACGTCAACGCGGTCGCCGCGCTCGTCCCTCTTGGCGCCGTGCAGCTGCATGGCGACGAGCCGCCCGCGTACCTCGCGGGCGTGCGCAGACCCGTTATCAAAGCGATTCCCGTGCCTGCGCCTGTTCCGGTGGGTGGGGACGGTGCATCGCCCGTCAACGCACCCTCGCTCGACATCTGGCCCCCGCGCGTGATGCTGCTCGTCGACGTCCACGATCCCGCCCGGCGCGGGGGCACCGGCCGCACGGTCGATTGGAGCGTGGCGGCTGCCATCGCCAGCCGCCGCCGTACGTTGCTGGCGGGCGGGCTCACTCCCGAAAACGTCGCGGACGCCGTGACACGCGTGCGTCCGTTCGGCATCGACGTGTCCTCGGGGGTGGAACAGGCACCCGGCATCAAAGATCCGGCGCGCATCCGCGCGCTCTTCCACGCCTTGGGCGGCGCGCGCGTCGGGCCCTTGGGCACAGGGGCACTATGATCATCACACGGCGCGACCCGGACGCGCGCGGCTACTTCGGCGAGTTCGGCGGGCGCTTCGTCCCCGAGACGCTCGTCGAGCCCATCGCGGAACTCGAGCGCGCATACTTTTCCGCGCGAGACGATACCGCCTTCCAGGACGAACTGGCGCGGCTGCTCAAGGACTACGTCGGGCGGCCGACGCCGATATCGGAAGCCAAGCGGTTGACGGCAGCGTGCGGCGGTGCGCGCATCTTCCTCAAGCGCGAGGACCTCACCCACACGGGCGCGCACAAGATCAACAACGCGCTCGGGCAGGCGCTGCTGGCCGTGCGGATGGGGAAGCGCCGCATCGTCGCCGAGACCGGCGCCGGGCAGCACGGCGTCGCCACGGCAACCGCCTGCGCGCTGCTCGGGCTCGCGGCGCATGTCTACATGGGCGCCGAGGACATGGACCGTCAGGCCCTGAACGTATTCCGCATGCGGCTGCTCGGGGCCGAGGTGCACCGCGTGGATGCGGGTAGCCGGACGCTGAAGGACGCCATCAACGAGGCGATGCGGGACTGGGTCACCAACGTCCGCGAGACGTACTATCTGCTGGGCTCGGCGCTCGGCCCGCATCCCTATCCCCTGATGGTGCGGGAGTTCCAGGCCATCATCGGCCGCGAGGCCCGGGCCGAGATCCTGGAGCGTACGGGGCGCCTGCCCGATGCGATCGTCGCGTGCGTCGGCGGCGGCAGCAATGCCATTGGGATGTTCGACGCCTTCATCGGCGACGCCGGCGTTCGGCTGATTGGCGTCGAGGCGGGCGGCGCCGCCATCGAGCCTGGCCGTCACGCGGCGCGGTTCGCGGGCGGGAGTGCCGGCGTCCTCCAGGGGACGAGGACGTTCATCCTCCAGGACGAGGACGGGAACATCGATCTGACGCACTCGATTTCGGCCGGCCTGGACTACGCCGCGGTCGGGCCCGAGCACGCGTGGCTGCGCGCGCGCGGCCGCGCAGAATACGTCCACGCCACCGACGACGAAGCGCTCGACGCGTTCCAGACGCTCGCGCACCTCGAAGGCATCCTGCCGGCCCTCGAGTCCGCGCACGCGATTGCGTACGCACGCAAACTCGCGCCGGTGCTCGGTGGGGACGCCGTCCTGCTCGTGAACCTTTCCGGACGCGGAGACAAAGATGTCCACACGGTTGAAAAATGCCTTCCCGTCTAGCCGCGGCGTTTGATCGCCTGCGGCGCGATCGGCAGCCTGGGCTCGTCACCTATACGACGGCCGGCGATCCCGATCTCGAACGGGCGGCCGACATTCTACGGGCGCTCGATCGCGCGGGCGCCGATGTGTTGGAAGTGGGTGTGCCCTTTTCCGACCCGCTCGCCGACGGCCCCGTCATCCAGCGCGCCACCGAGCGGGCGCTGGCGGCGGGCGGCAACTTGCGGACGACACTTACCCTGGTGCGCGGCGTGCGATCGTCGGTGCAGGCCCCGGTTGTCCTCTTCAGCTACGCAAACCCGTTGCTGCGGATGGGACTGAACGCGTTCGCTCACGAGGCGGCCGACGCAGGGGTGGACGGGGTGCTGGCGCTCGATTTGCCCATCGAGGAGGCCGACGAATTCCGGGAGACGCTGGCCGGGACCGGTCTTGATACGATCTTCCTGCTCAGTCCGACGACGACCGACGATCGAATCCGGAAGGCCGCCGCGCTCGGGCGCGGGTTCCTGTACGGGATTTCGCGGCTGGGCGTCACGGGAGCGCGCGACCAGGTATCGGTCGGGGCCGAGGCCCTGGTCCGGCGCATCCGGGCCGAGACGCCGCTCCCCATCGCGCTCGGCTTCGGCATCTCGCGGCCCGAGCACGTCGCCGAGGTGACCCGTTACGCGGACGCGGCCGTCGTCGGCAGCGCGCTGGTCGCCCTCATCGCCGAAGCGGGACGGGCGCCGGATCTGGTGGACCGTGTCGAAACCTACGTCCGATGGTTGAAAGGTGCGGAAGTGCATGCCCACCCTTGAGGAATTGCGAGCGGACATCGACCGTGTGGACGAATCCCTCGTCCGCCTGCTCAACGAGCGCGCGCGCGTGGTCTGCGCAATTGGCCGCTTGAAGAAGGTGGATGGCGCGGCCGTCTACCAGCCGGACCGGGAGAAGCGCGTGCTCGATCACGTCAGGCGCGTTGCCGCCGAGGGGCCGCTTGCTCCCGACGCGGTGGTCCGTCTCTTCGAGCGTATCATCGAGGAAGCCCGTCAGCTCGAACGGCAGGTCGTGGACGGCGCCGGCCACATCGAACGCGGTCCAGCGTAGAGGCGGATTCCATGCAGCAACTCCCAGTCATCCAACCGGGTCGAGCGGCCGAGGGGCATCCACCCATCTTCGAGAAAATCGGCATCGTGGGCCTGGGGCTCATCGGCGGCTCGATCGCCCTGGCGGCCCGCGAGCTCTGGCCCAAGGCGCTCGTGATCGCGGTCGACAACAAGGACGTGCTCGAGACCGCGATGCGCCTGCACGCCATCGATGTCGCCGCGGACGACCTTATCGTCCTCGCGGAGGCCGACCTCGTGGTGCTGGCCGCGCCGACCCTTCAGAACATCGCGCTCGTGGAGGCCCTGGACGAGAACGTCGGCCAGGCGGCGGTCGTGACGGACACGAGCAGTACCAAACGCGCCATCGTGGCGGCCGGGCGTACGCTACCGCCGCGATTCACCTTCGTCGGCGGGCATCCGCTCGCGGGCGCAGCCAAGGGCGGGCTGGAGCAGGCGCGTCCGGATCTGTTCCGCGGCCGGCCGTGGCTGCTGACGCCGACGGGCGATGCCGCGGGCCCCGCCGTCGAGAAGCTGAGCGCCTTCGTGCGCGCGCTCGGGGCGGTCCCGCAGGTGGTCGGCGTGGACGAACACGATCGGCTCCTGGCGTACCTGAGCCACCTGCCCCAGCTGGCGGCCAGCGCCTTGATGCGGGTCGTGGGCGACGGCGTCGGCGCCGAGGGCCTCGCGTTCGCGGGCCGCGGTCTTGCCGACACGACACGCCTGGCGACGAGCCCCGCCGACATCTGGAGGGACATCACGTCCACCAACGCCGACGAGATCGGGCCGGCGCTGGACGAATTCATCCGTGTCCTGGAACGGCTGCGCCGCGATCTCGGCGCCGGCGACGAACTGGCAGACGTGTTCGTGTCGGCGCGCCGGTGGCGGGAATCCCTGCCGTCCTGACCGCGGCCTGCGGTCAGCGCCCTTCTTCGAAGCCCGGCTGGACCTGAACGGTGACGACGGCCGCGGCGACGGTCTTGTCATTCCGCTTGAGGCGGAATGCGACCTTGTGGGCCCCGGCACGGAAGACGTGCTGCACAGTGAAGCGCCGCTTGATTTCGCTCTTGCCGGCTTCGTACGGCTGGCAATCACCGGTTGACTCGGATTCGGTGCCGTCGCCCCAATCCCAGCTCACGGTCGCGCAGTACAGTTCCTCGTAGTCGTTGGCGCCGCCGGTCAGTTCGGCGGTGAGCACGACCCGGGACGGGGAGATGCTGACGTTGGGACTCGCCTTCAAGCTGAGGCGCGGGCGCTTGTCGTCGTCCATGGCCGCGCGAGGCTCTGCGCCGGGGCCAGCCGTCAGCGCAGCTGCCACGAGGAAGCAGGCGAGGGCCGTCGAGGCCGCGTGGCGCACGATCGTGGTGGCTTCCCGCACATTTCCCCTTCTGCCTGCCATTGTACCGGGCGTGTTGCATGCCAGCAAGGCGCATGGGCGATAATCAGCAGATGTATTCTCTGACTCCTGCCGGGCTTGTCCAGTCTCTCCGTGCGCCGCTGTCCGTCATCGAATGCGAACTTCTCGTCGTGCCGTGGTTCGAGGGCGAGGAGCCGTCGAGCGTGCCGGGGCTGGACGCGGCCTCAGGCGGCGAGGTGGCGCGCGCACTGGCGTCACGGGAATTCAGCGGCAAGCCGTTCGAGTGTTTCGGCGCGACGATCGGTGACCGCGGATGGCGCGCGCGGCGGCTGCTGCTCGTGGGCGCGGGCCCGGCCGCGGACTGCGGCGCCGAGATGCTGCGCAAGGTGGCCGCGGCCGCGGGGTTGTCCGTGCGCGCCCGGCGTGTCGAGCGGGCCGCCTTCGCGCTGCGCGGCTCGGGCGACGACATCGAGCGTGCGCAGGCCGCGGCCGAGGGCCTCGTGCTGGCGCAGTTCAACGTGGGTGGATACAAGACGGGCGACGTGCCGGCTCCCCTGCTTCCCGCGTGGACGGTCGTGGCCGGTGACGGGACGGACGAGTCCCGCCTTCGATCGGCCGTCGAGCGGGGACGGTTGCTCGGCGAGTGCAGCAACCTTGCGAAGGGGCTGGCGAACGAGCCTGGCAATACGCTGACGCCCCGCGAGTTCGCCGCGCGCGCCTCGGCGATTGCCGCGGACGGCGGCGCGGCCGTCGAGGTCCTCGACGAGCATCAGATCGAACGACTCGGGATGGGCCTGCTGCTCGGCGTCGGGCGCGGCAGCAGCGAGCCGCCGCGGCTCATGGTGTTCCGTCACGAGCCACCTGGCGCGCCAGCGGGACCAGTGCTCGGCTTGGTTGGCAAGGGGATCACGTTCGATACGGGTGGGATTTCCATCAAGCACGCAGACGGCATGGAGCGCATGAAGAGCGACATGTCGGGCGGGGCTGCCGTGGCGGCCGCGATGCGTGCGATTGCGCGGCTCGGAGCGCCCATCCGCGTCGTGGGGATCGTCCCGGCGGCAGAGAACATGCCGGGGGGGCGCGCGATCAGGCCGGGCGACATCCTGACCAGCGCGTCGGGGAAGACGG
>JBEQUD010000012.1:0-6503 GCA_040349235.1 Acidobacteriota bacterium | reverse complement strand
GCCTTTGGGTGTATAACGCACAGCCATGTGAGGTGCCCCATGGTGGTTGTCCGAAGGATGCTCTGTACGTGGAACGTGCGTGTTCATGTGTCGGCTGCAGCGCTTGCGCTCGTGCTTCTGGCTCCACACGCCGCACTCGCGCAAGCCTCGATTGCCGGCGTGGTGAAGGACGTATCTGGCGCGGTGCTGCCGGGCGTGACGGTCGAAGCAGCGAGCCCCGCACTGATTGAGAAGACGCGGTCGGTCGTGACCGACGGCGCCGGGCAATACAAAGTCGTGGATCTGCGCCCGGGCACCTACGCGGTGACGTTCACGTTGGCCGGCTTCAACACCGTGAAGCGCGAGGGCGTCGAGCTGGCGGGGTCCGTGGTGGCCTCGGTGAATGCCGAACTCAAGATCGGCTCCGTCGCGGAGACCATCACGGTGACCGGCGAGACGCCGGTCGTGGACGTGCAATCGACGCAGCAGCAGCGTGTGCTCGGGAAGGAGACGCTCGACGCCATCCCCAACGGCCGTCGGCTCAACAGCCTGGCCGTCCTGATGCCGGGCGTGTCGGTCAACGCCCAGGACGTCGGCGGCACGTCGGATATTCTCTCGCGGTATTCGATCCACGGCGGTCGTCCCGGCGACAGCCGCTTCACCGTGGACGGTCTCTCACCGAGCAATGGGGAAGGCACGGGCGAGAACAACGCCTACCTGCCGAACATGGCGGCCGCCCAGGAGGTGACCATCGACACCGCGGGATCGCTGGCCGAACAGGGCCAGGGGGGCGTGCGGATCAACCTCATCCCGCGGGAAGGGGGCAACACGTTCAAGGGCAGCTTCTTCGGGGTGGGGGCCAACGGTTCGCTGCAATCGGTCAACTACACCGACGCGTTGAAGGCCGCGGGGCTCACATCGCCGGACAAACTGATCAAGACCTACGTGGTCAACCCGGGGCTCGGCGGGCCGTTGGTGAAGGACAAGCTCTGGTTCTTCGTGGCCGCGAACTTCGACGGCTCGCGCCGCTATGTGGGCAACACGTTCTTCAACAAGAACGCCGGCAACCCGAATGCGTGGACGTATGTGCCCGATCCGTCCCAGGGACAGCCCCAGAGCGCCAACTACTCGCACAGCCTCAACGGCCGGCTCACCTGGCAGGCGAATGCCAAGAACAAGTTCAGCCTCTTCTATGACGACCAGACCCGCTGCCAGGGATGTCCGAGGCTGGCGTCGTACCAGCCGGGCTCACCGGTTCCGTCTCCCGACGCGGCTGCGCCGAATTCCGGTTGGCCGATGAACCGGTTCGTGACGCTCACGTGGTCTTCGCCGCTCACGGGGCGTCTGCTGGTCGAGGCCGGCGTGGCGAACCACGGCGAGGGCTGGCACTTTGCCAATGCGGGCGACCTCGACCTCAACATGATCGGCGTGATGGAGCAATCCACGGGATTCTCCTACCGCAATTTCGTCGGCAACCCGAATGTCTCGGCCAATCCCTTCAGCATCGCCTCCTACCGGCAGAACCTGAACAATCTGCGCGGCTCGGTCTCGTACATCACAGGCAGCCACGCCTTCAAGGTCGGGATGATGGACGGGTGGGGTTCGAACGACCGTTATACGACGGCGAACAACTACGGCCTCTGGTACCGCTTCAACAATGGGTTGCCCAACCAGCTCACGATGTACGCGACGCCCTACCCGCAGGCCACGTACCTCAACGCCGACCTGGGCGTGTACGCGCAGGACCGGTGGACCATCAACAGGCTGACGCTCAACCTGGGCGTTCGCTTCGACTACTTCAACCTCGGCTACCAGGCGCTGCACCTCGGCCCCGGACCGCTCGTGCCCACACGCAACCTCGATCTGCCCGACGGCCCGCTCATGTCGTGGAAGGACATCACGCCGCGGCTGGCCGCCGCCTACGACGTCTTCGGCAACGGCAAGACCGCTGTCAAGGTGAGCCTGAACAAGTACGTGCAGGGCGCCGCCGTCACGACCAATCAGAACCTCGCCCCGGTCAACCTGCTCGCCAATGTCACGGCGCGCTCGTGGAACGACTCCAATGGCAACTTCACGCCCGACTGCAACCTGTTGAACCCGGCGACCAACGGCGAGTGCGGCGCCATGGCCAACCAGAACTTCGGCAAGGCGCAGCCGACGACGGTCGTCGATCCCGCGACCTTGAACGGGTGGGGAGCGCGTCCGTACAACTGGGAGTTCTCCGCGAGCGTGCAGCAGCAGGTGCTGCCGCGCGTGTCGATCGAAGCTGGCTATTTCCGCCGCCTGTTCGGCGGTTTCACGGTCACCGACAACCAACTGGTGGCGGCCTCCGACTACACGCAGTTCGGCATCACGGCCCCTGTGGATGCCCGGCTGCCCAACGGTGGCGGCAACGTGATTGCCGGGCTCTACGACCTGAACCCTAACAAGGTGGGCCAGGTCAGCAACTACGTCACCTTCGCAAGCAACTACGGCGACCAGACCGAGCACTGGAACGGCCTCGACCTCAGCGTCAACGCGCGTCCTCGCGGGGGTGTGTTGCTGCAGGGCGGCATCAGCACGGGGCGCACGATCACCGACAACTGCGCCGTCGTGGCGCAGGTGCCGGAACTGAGCCCGCTCACCGCCCCCTACTGCCACCAGAACTCCAGCTTCGTCACCCAGCTGAAAGTGATCGGCTCGTACACGATCCCCAAGGCCGATGTCCAGGTGAGCGGGGCCTTGCAGTCCGTGCCCGGCCCGGTCCTGGCCGCCAACTTCAACGCCCCGAATGCGGTGGTGCAGCCGTCGCTCGGCCGTCCGCTGTCAGGCAATGCGCCCAATGCGACGGTGAACCTCGTGGCGCCCGGCGCGATGTACGGCGACCGCATCAACCAGCTCGATGTCCGGTTCGGGAAGGTCTTCAAGGTGCGGAACACCCGGACGATGTTGGGACTCGATCTCTACAACGCCCTGAACATCAATTCCGTGACGTCGGAGAGCAGCGCCTACGCCGTCTGGCGCGCACCGCTGGCGATCATCGACCCGCGGATTGCGAAGGTCAGCCTGCAGTTCGATTTCTGACAGGGAAGCGCGGCCGGCAGGCCGGGACGCCTGGTCCCGGCCGCCGGCTGTTCAAAACAGCACAGTCCAGGCGCCCGCCGCGAGCTAGGCTCTTCGGTACTGTGGACCCTGCCTTTCCGCAACATGGCGACGTCATTGTCCACCGGCAGGTGCATTCGCCGGCCGTCTACATCTTGAGTAGGCTCGACGCACCACTTCAAGTGAGCTACCGCACACACGGGGAGGCGTTGAAGGCCGCGAGAGCGTTTACCGCCCAGTCGCATCTCGACGCGTGGTATACGACGGACGAGCAAACCTTTACGCGCGTCGCCCAGCACCGTCTCTAACCTGAATGCCTCTAGCCGAGGTCCATGCGCCCGCCCTGATCGATTGGTCGGGTGACAGTGGCGCGCCCGGTGCCGGGAATCCAGACCTGACTTGTGGCAGAATCCGTCCGGCGGCGAGCATGCCTCGGCGCCGGAGGAGGGCGTTCTGATGCTGTCGCGACGAGACTTTCTGACGGGGGCTGCCGGCATCGCGGGGGCGGCGGCGCTTGCGAGGCCGGGTTTCGCGGCCGCAGGCACGGCACCGATGCCCCGGACACCGATCACGTTCGCGGTGCCCGCCGGGGCGTGCGACACGCACGTCCACGTCTTCGGCGATCATCAGAAGTTCCCGTTCGCCGCGTCGCGCCCCTATTCGCCCGACGAGGCGACCGTGGCGGATCTGCGCGCGCTGCAGCGCGCCCTGCACCTCGACCGCGTCATCATCACCCAGCCGACCGTCTACGGCACGGATCACGCCTGCACGCTCGACGCGATCCAGCAGTTCGGCCTCGATCACGCCCGCGGGACGGCCGAGATCGACGAACACACCACGGACGCGGATCTGGACGCCCTGCACCGCGGCGGCATCCGCGGCGTCGTGCTCCATAACCTCGACAACATCCCCGTCGTGGCCAAACGCCTCAGGAACCGGGATTGGCACCTCGAGTTCTACGTGCGGGTCTCGGAGATCGACAAGATCAAGGCCAACGTCCTGGCGTCGCCCGTTCCGGTGGTCTTCACGATGTTCGGCGGGTCCCAGGCCGCACCCGGCATCCATCAGCCGGGCTTCGATTCGCTCCTCGGCCTGCTCCAGACGGGGAAGGTGTACGTGGAGCTCTCGGCGCCCTACCGCGTCTCGAAGATCGAGCCGGACTATCCCGACGTCGCACCGATCGCCAAGGCGCTCATCGCCGCGAACCCCGACCGCATCATGTGGGGCAGCGACTGGCCGCATGCCGCGGCCATCCCGGGCAAGCAGATGACGGGCCCCACGCCGCTCGCCCAGATCGACGACGGCCTGAGCCTGACGCTGCTGCACTCCTGGACGTCGAACGCCGACGAGCTCAAACGGATCCTGGTCGATAATCCCGCGCGACTGTACGGATTCTGACGGCGCATTCTGACGCGGCCCCGGCCGTGGTCTGCGCGCGCCCGGGCTGCGCGCCCTGGCCCGCGTCTCGAGGCGTCCCGGGCTGTGATATCGTCGAGTCCTGCATGTCTGAACGAACGCGCGCATTCTCTTCCAAAGGCGCGGCCTTGCGGCGCCTGTTTGCTTCTCCGCAGCCTATCGTCATCGCCGGCGCGCACGATGGCCTGACCGCGCGGCTCGTCGAGGAAGCGGGTTTCGACGGCGTGTGGGCCAGCGGCTTCGAGATCAGCGCGAGCCACGGCGTGCCCGACGCCAGCATCCTCACCATGACGGACACCCTGGCGGCGTCCCGCGTCATGGCCGAGGCGGTGAAGATTCCCGTCATCGCCGATTGCGATACCGGCTTCGGCAACTCGATCAACGCGATCCGGACGGTGCAGGCGTTCGAGGCGGCCGGGATGGCCGGCCTCTGCATCGAGGACAACGTCTTCCCCAAACGCTGCAGCTTCTACGCGGGCGTCAAGCGCCTGCTGGCGGACGTGGACGAGCAGGCCCTGAAGATTCGTGCCGCCATCAACGCCGGCTCGGACGATTTCGTGGTCATCGCGCGCACCGAGGCGCTCATCGCCGGATGGGGGCTCGAGGAAGCGCTCCGGCGCGGCCGGGCGTACGCCGACGCGGGTGCCGACGCCGTGTTGATCCATTCGAGCCAGCCGACGCTCGACGACGTGGCGAAGTTCGCGGACGAATGGGATCGGCTGACCCCGCTCGTGTGCGTGCCCACGACGTACAAGACCGCGACCGTTGAAGAGCTGGCGCGCCACGGCTTCAAGATGGTGATTTTCGCCAACCAGGGGCTGCGGTCGTCGATTCGTGCCGTGCAGGACACACTCGCGA
The DNA here is from genome assembly GCA_040349235.1 of Acidobacteriota bacterium. Taxonomy (GTDB): domain Bacteria; phylum Acidobacteriota; class Vicinamibacteria; order Vicinamibacterales; family CAVVIG01; genus JBEQUD01. The sequence goes on along the minus strand of JBEQUD010000012.1, from coordinate 1,169 downwards.
CCATTCGCAAGGCCGGGAATGCCGCCTCGGTGGACGACCGCATCGTGCCGCTGACCGAGGTGTACCGCCTCGTCAACCTCAATCAGATGAAGGCGGACGAGCGTGAGTTCCTGCCGCCCGATACCGACGTCGTCAAGGCCGTCATCCTCGCCGCGGGCTTCGACCGGCGCCTGATGCCGCTCGTGTCCGACCGGCCCAAGGCGATGCTCGAGGTGAAGGGGAAGCCGATTCTCGAGCGCCAGATCGACGCGCTGCAGCAGACCGGGGTCCGCCAGATTGCCGTCGTGCGCGGCTACAAGAAAGAGCAGATCACGCTCCCGAACGTCCGCTACTACGACAACGACGCGTTCGAGGAGAGCGGCGAGCTCGAGAGCCTGCTGCGGGCGGGCGCCGAATTGTCGGGGACGGTCGTGGTCATGTACGGCGACATCCTCTTCGACCGCAGCATCCTCGAGCGCCTGCTGCAGAGCCCGGGCGACATCACGCTCGTCTGCGACCGGTCGTGGCCCGACATGCGGGAGGGCCGCGAGCCGCTCACGGCCGACCTCGTCGTCGAGTCGCCGACGCCGCGCCGCCATCACCGCTTCCTCGCCGACGCGCAGCCGGTCAGCGTCACGGCCATCGGCCAGGGGCTCGATTCGGAGGCGGCGACCGCCGAGTTCATCGGCATGGCGAAGCTGTCGGCGCGCGGCTGCCAGATCCTGGGCGAGGTGTACCGCGAGCTCCGCGAACGGAGCGCCGACCTGGCGGTCCACGAGTCGCCGTCGCTCCGCACGGCGAAGCTCACGGATCTCCTGCACGAGGTGATGCGGCGCGGCCACACGGTGTCGTCCGTGGGCATCTATCAGGGCTGGCTCGAAGTGGATACGTTCGACGACTATCGGCGCGCCTGGACGGAAGAAGTCGGGTGAGCCCGTCGCCGTCCCAGCGCTTCCTCGACCTGCTCGAGGCCCAGGGCTACAACTTCTTCACGGGTGTCCCGTGCTCGCTCTTCGAGGGCGTCACGCGCGTGCTCGATTCGACCCCGCGGTACGGCTACGTCAGCGCCGTGCGCGAGGATTCCGCCATGGGTATCGCCGCCGGCGCGTATATGGGCGGGCGCCAGCCGGTGGTGTTCATGCAGAACAGCGGCCTCGGTGTCAGCACCAATGCCCTGGTGTCGCTGAATC
>JBEQUD010000002.1:0-3676 GCA_040349235.1 Acidobacteriota bacterium | reverse complement strand
CGCCGCTGGAACGGCGGTCCCGGCTTGGCGTACAGTGAACGGCCGATGTCCCGACTTGCCAAGGAGCCACACCGCATGACCCGTGTCCTGTCCCTCGTCACCGCTGGCCTGCTCGTCGCGGGTGGCGCGTTCGCCCAGACGCCGGCGCCGGCAGCGGCGCCCATCAGCCTTGCCACGGGCCTGCAGCGTGCCTACGCAGGGATCAAGACGAACCTCACGGACGCGGGCAACCGAACCGCCGAGGCGGATTTTGGATTCAGGGCGTCGCCGGAAGTTCGCACGTTCGGCGCGCAGCTCGGCCACGTGGCGAACTCGCAGTATGCGACGTGCGCGGCGGCCAAGGGCGTGCCCAATCCCAACCAGGGAACGGATCTGGAGAAGAAGGCGACGAAAGCGGAGCTGGTGAAGGCCCTTGCGGACTCCTTCGCCTTCTGCGACGACGCGTTCGCGTCGCTGACCGACCAGAGCGCGCTCGAACTCGTGGCCCAGCCCGGCCGGGGCCAGATGGCGCGCGGCGCACTCCTCAGCAATGCGGTCGCGCACGCGAACGAGGAGTACGGCATCCTCACCGTCTACATGCGGCTGAAGGGCATGGTTCCCCCGTCCACGGCCAATCGAGCAGTCCGACACTGAACGTCTCGACCTGGAGATCGCGATGCCCACAATCGGTCCATTCCGCTACCTCGAGGCGGCCGCCAGCAGTCGCCCTCGCGGCACGCTCGTCCTGCTGCATGCGTTTCCCCTGAGCAAGCGGATGTGGGAGTCGCAGCTCTCGCTGGCCGCGCACGGCTGGCGGGTGCTGGCACCAGACCTGCGGGGGTTCGATGGTCCCGCCGACGAGCCCCCCGCCGCGTCGATGGACGACTACGCGGGCGACGTCATCGACTTCATGGACGCCTTGCACGTGCGGGACGCGGTCCTCGCCGGGCTGTCGATGGGCGGCTACGTCGCCTTCGCTGTCCTTCGCCACGCCGCGTCGCGCGTGGTCGGGCTCGTGCTCGCCGACACCAGGCCCGACGCGGACACCGCGGAAGGCGTGGCTGGCCGCCGCCGCATGCTGACGCTGCTCGACGACAAGGGCGCACGCGGGGTGGCGGACGACATGCTGCCCAAGCTGCTCGGGGCGACCACGCGCGAGCTCAGGCCCGCCGTCGGGGACCGCGTGCGCGAGCTCATCCTCGCGAACCCGCCAGGCGCCATTCGCGGCGCGATTCACGCCATGATGAGCCGGCCCGACTCGACGCCCGACCTCGCGGGCATTCGCTGCCCGACCTTGATTCTCGTCGGCAGCGAGGACGCGGTGACGCCGCCGGTCGTGTCCGAGCACATGCAGCGCGGCATCGCGGGCGCGGAACTGGCGGTCGTTCCCGGCTCCGGCCACTTGTCGAACCTCGAGCGGCCCGAGGTGTTCAACGCCGCCGTCGCGGCGTTTCTGACCAATCGGGTATAGTCGAGCGCGTGCGGATGCGTCACGGCTGGAGCTTGGCGTTCGTGCTCCTCCTGGGGACCGCGCTGAGCGCGCAGGAAGGGCCCGCGGCCGTCGAACGGCGAGGCGCCTTCGACCAGATTCTCGACACCTACGTCCGCGACGGCTACGTCTACTACCACGCGCTGCAAGTCGATCGCGGCAAGCTGGATCGCTATGTGGCCCAACTGGGCACGGTCCACGCCGCCGATCTGCCCGAGCCGGCCCGCCTCGCATTCTGGCTGAATGCCTACAACGCGATCGTGCTCCAGACCGTCATCGACCACTACCCGGTGCCGCGCCGGACCACCGACTATCCCGCCCACAGCATCAGGCAGGTTCCCGGCGCGTTCGAGCGGCTGACGCATCAGGTGGCGGGGCGGCGGCTCACCCTCGACGAGATCGAACAGACTGTCCTGCCGGCGTTCCACGATCCCCGCGTGTATTTCGCCATCGGGCGCGGTGCGGTCGGCGGCGGGCGCCTGCGAAGCGAGGCGTTCTCCGCCGAGGTGCTCGAGTCCCAGCTGTCAGAGGTCGCCCGCGAGTGCGTCACCAGGCCCGTGTGCGTCCACGTAGACAGCGCCGCGGACGCGTTGGCGGCCAGCGCGATCTTCTCGTGGCGGGAAAGCGATTTTGTCTCGGCCTATGCCGGCCGGGCGCTTCCCGTCTATGCCAGCAGAAGCGGGATAGAGCGGGCGGTGCTCGCGTTTGTCGAGCCCGCGCTCCTCGCGTCCGAGCGCGCCTTCCTGGCGCGCAATACGTTTCACGTTGCCTATAGCCCGTTCGACTGGTCGCTGAACGACCTGGCGGGGCGGGGTGGGCGGTAGGGGCCATGGATCTCGAGTTGACCGACAAGACGGCAATTGTCACTGGCTCCAGCCGCGGGCTGGGCCTGGCCAGCGCCCGCGCGCTGCTCGCGGAGGGGTGTCGGGTCACTCTGTGCGCACGGGGCACGGACAGGCTCGAGACGGCGGCCACCGAACTGCGCGCCGAACTCTGCCCGACCGCGCCCGAGCGTGTTCTCACCGTGGCAGCCGACCTCGCGACGGCGGCCGGCGTCGAAGCGGTGGTGGGGACGACGGTCAAGGCCTTCGGTGGACTCGATATCCTCGTCAACAACGTGGGCCTCGCCCGCGGGACGGGCATCGTGGATACGAGCGACGCCGACTGGGCCGACGCCTTCGACCAGACGCTGTTCCCCGCCATTCGTGCGTCGCGCCTGGCCGTGCCGCACATGCGGCGTCGCGGCGCCGGCGCCATCATCATGATTGCGTCCATCTGGGGGCGCGAGTCTGGTGGACGCATGACCTACAACGCCGCCAAAGCCGCCGAGATCAGCCTCGCAAAATCGATGGCCCAGCAACTCGCCCGCGACAACATCCGCGTGAACAGCGTGGCGCCCGGGTCCATCTCGTTCCCGGGCGGCTCGTGGCATCGCCGCCAGCAGGAAGACCCCGCCGGCATGGCCGATTTCGTCATGCGCGAGCTGCCGTTCGGCCGCTTCGGGCGAGCCGAGGAGGTCGGATCGGTCGTCGCGTTCCTGGCCTCGGCACGCGCGAGCTGGATCAGCGGCGCCTGCTTGCCGGTCGATGGCTGTCAATCACGCTCGATCATCTGAACGCCCGCACTTTCACCTCTTGATCGCCCCTTGGGTGGCTGTTAGGATGGGCGACGATGTCGGATTCGGCCGTGCCCGGAACTGCCGCGCCTGAAACTGCCGCGCTTGCAGCAGGGTCGGCTGCCCGTTCGCGCCGCGACTCCGCCCTCGAGGCGGCCTTGGACCGCCTGGCCCCAGGCGGGGGACAGCTCGACCGTCCGGATACGCCCGACCTGCACGTGACGGCGATACGCCGTCTGCCGGCCGTCGCCGCGGAATACGCCCCGTTTCCCGCGGGCCTCGATGCGCGCCTCCAGCGCGCGCTCGGGACGCGCGGTATCGAGCAGCTGTACACGCATCAGGCCGAGGCGATTGCGCATGCGCTGGGCGGGCGCAACATCGTGGCGACGACGCCCACGGCGTCGGGCAAGACGCTGTGCTACAACGCCCCGGTCCTGCACGCGATTCTCCAGGATCCGTCGAGCCGCGCCCTGTACCTGTTTCCGACCAAAGCCCTCGCGCAGGACCAGCTCGCGGAACTGCAGCAGATGTGCGAAACGCTGGCCGCGACGACGGGGGAGGACATCGGCGTGTTCACCTACGACGGCGACACG
>JBEQUD010000436.1:0-3625 GCA_040349235.1 Acidobacteriota bacterium | reverse complement strand
ATACGCGCGGCCGCACTGTAAGGGAGGTGCATGGACAGCCCCTTGAGGAGCCCGCCGCGGAAGGCATCGCCAACGCCCGTCGGATCGACCACGCGGCGGGGCGGTACCGCGGGCACGTCCAGCCTCGCGCCGCCTGCCGTATAGACCGACGACCCCGCTTCGCCCCTGGTGATGATGAGCGCCGCGGCCTTGCCGAGCACGTCGGCCTCGGAGAAGCCCGTCTTCTGTCGCACGAGCTCGAATTCGTAGTCGTTGCAGATGACGAGGTACGCGCCCGCGATGCCGTCCTTCAGGTCGTCGCCCGACATGCTGGTGCACTGCTGGCCCGGATCGAAGATGTGCGGAATGCGCAGGGTCCGGCATTCCTCGGCATACTGGAGCATTGCGCCCGGGTCGTTCGGCGAAATGATGGCGAGGCTGCATCCGTCCAGCCCTCGAAACGACAACTGGCCGGCATCCGCCATCGCCCCGGTATAGAACGAGGCGATCTGGTTGCTGACCTGGTCGGTGCTGCAGAAGAAGGACGCCGTGAACTTGCCCGGCACCTGCGTGACGAGCGAGGTATCGACGCCCGCCGCCTCGAGCCACTGCCGGTAATCGGTGAAGTCCTCGCCGGCCGTGGCCATCAGCATCGGCCGTTCCCCGAGCAGCGCGAGGGTATAGGCGATGTTCGGCGCGCAGCCGCCGCGCCGCTTGTCCATCGACTCCACCAGAAAGCTGAGGCTGACCCGGTGCATGTGCTCGGGCAGGATGTGCTCGGTGAACTTTCCGGGAAACGACATCAGGTAGTCGAACGCAATCGAACCGGTAATGACGATGCTCATAAGTATGGAGACTCCGGACTACTTCAGGTACTTCCCGATGATGGGCGCCAAATCCTTCTTCGTCCGTGCGGACACAGCATCGGGCCTCGTGATGATGCCGTTCGCCAGCGCGTCCTTGCACGCGCACGTCCGCCCGCCCGTCAGGCGGCCGACCGCGTCCGCGATGGCCGCCTGCGCGGTCTTCGCGTTCTGGACGAGCGTCCGGATGATCATCTCGACGGTCACCGAGTCGTGATCCGGATGCCAGCAGTCGTAGTCCGTGACCAGGGCGAGTGTCGCGTAGCAGATCTCTGCTTCGCGCGCGAGCTTGGCCTCCTGCAGGTTCGTCATCCCGATGACATCCATGCCCCAGGACCGGTACAACTTCGACTCGGCCAGCGTCGAGAACTGCGGCCCCTCCATGTTGACGTAGGTCCCGCCGCGATGGACCGTGGCGCCGACCGCCGCAGCCGAGTCCGCGGCCACGCGCGACAGGTCGCCGCACACCGGGTGCGCGAAGGGGATGTGCGCGACGATGCCGTTGCCGAAGAAGGTGCTGATCCGTCCCTTCGTGCGGTCGAAGAACTGATCCGGCACGAGGATGTCGAGGGGCTTGTATTCCTCTTTCAGGCTCCCGACCGCGCTCGCCGACAGGATGCGCTCGACGCCGAGCATCTTGAAGCCGTAGATGTTCGCCCGGAAATTCAGCTCCGACGGCATGATCGTATGGCCGGCGCCATGCCGCGCGAGAAACGCGACGCGGTGCCCACGCAGGGTACCCAGCATGTACGGGCCCGACGGGTCGCCAAACGGGGTGCTGAAGATACGTTCCTCTCTCTCGACCAGTTCCTCCATGTCGTAGAGGCCGCTGCCGCCGATGATGCCAATCTGCACGCTCATGAATGTCTCTGTCTCCGGAGAAATGAGGACTACGCCGGCTCGACCCACCGCTTGCCGTGCTCCTCGCGAATGTAACCCGCCGCCGTCGTCGGATCGTGCTCGAACAGCACCAGCATGTCGTGCGCCAGCGCGTCCTTCACGAACCGCTGCTTCGCGAGCAGCGCATCGAGCGGACTGAGATCGTACCCCATGACCCAGGCATCCGGTAAATGCGCGGTGGTCGGGATCAGATCCGCGACGAAGGCCGCCCGTCGTCCCGCCGATTCGACGAGCACTATTTGGTGATGCGGCGTGTGTCCGCCGGTGCGCATCACGCGCACGCCGGGCATGATGGTCTGGTCGTCGTCCACCAGTTGCAGCACGCCGGCCTCCGCAAGCGGCACGAAGTTGTCGGGGAGATAGCTGGCGCGCGTCCGGGCGTTAGGATGCGTCGCGTCCTCCCATTCGCCCCGGCGAACGACGTACTGCGCCCGCGGAAATCTTGGTCGGACCCGCCCGGCAGCGTCCCGCACCGTGAAGCCGCCGGCGTGGTCGAAGTGCAGGTGCGAGGCGAGCACGATATCGATGTCCTCGACGGACAAGCCCGCCGCCGCCAGGCTGTGGTCCAGGTGCCGCGAGCGATCGATGCCGTAGATGCCGTGGAACTTGGCGGTTTCCTTGTCGCCGATTCCCGCGTCGATGATCATCGTGCGCGCACCGCGCACGACCAGCGGGCGCAGGCCGAGCCCGATGCGGTTCTGGTCGTCGGGCGGGGCGACGCGCGCCCAGAGCGTCTTGGGCACGACGCCGAACATCGCCCCCCCGTCGAGCCGGAAGGTGCCGTCCGTCAGGGAAATCAACTCGAGATTCCCCAGCGTCAGGCGCGTCGCCAGCGCAGGCGGAGCGGGCCGGGCCACCTCTTTCAGCTCGACGAGCACGCCGCCCGCGCTCGCTGGATGGATGAAGGCCACCGACGCGCCCTCCGCGCCCGGCCGCGGTTCGTCGTCCACCAGCCGCACGCCGCGGGCGCGCAACCGGGCGAGCGCCGCGCGCACGTCGTCCACCCGCAGCGTGATGTGATGGAGTCCCGGCCCGCGCGTCGCCAGGAACTTTGCGATCGGCGAATCAGGCGACGTCGCCGCCAGCAGCTCGAGGCTGGACGGCCCCACGGGCACGAACTGGGCGCGCACGCGTTCGGTGGGCACGTCCTCCACACGCCCGACCTCGAGTTCCAAAGCATCGCGGAAGAACCGCAGGGCCGTGTCGAGATCGTCAACCGCGATGCCAACGTGGTCGAGCGTCGCCTTCATCGGGGTGGCGCCGTCCATGCGCGCGCGACGAGCGCGTCCGCTGCGGTATAGGGATCAATTTCCCGCGCCGCGATCCGGCCGGCCACGGTGGACAGCTCGCCGGGCGCAAGCCGCTCGCCTTCGAGGCGCGCCATCAGCCGTTGCGAGACCAGCGAACGCAGCAGCGTCTCGTCGCGGCGTTGGCGTCGGTCGCCCAGCGCCCCACCGGGACGCCGCTTGGCGCGGTCGATCGCGTCCAGGGCCTCTAGGACGCCGCGCCCCGTCGTCGCCACCGTCTGGATGATGGGCGGGCGCGGGGCGCCCTCCGCGCCGGACTGCAGGGCGAGTTGCCCTTCCAGTTGTGCGACGAGCCGGTCGGCGCCCTCGCGGTCGCTCTTGTTCACGACGAACACGTCCGCAATCTCCATGACGCCCGCCTTCTGCGCCTGCACGTCGTCGCCCGCACCAGGCACAACGACCAGCACGGACACGTCAGCCGACCGAGCGATGTCCACTTCGGCCTGACCGACGCCCACCGTCTCGATGACCACCACATCGAATCCGGCCGCGTCGAGCACGAGCGCGGCCTCAATCGTCGCGCGGGCGAGGCCGCCGAGATGTCCCCGCGTCGCCATGCTCCGCACGAACACGCCG
>JBEQUD010000425.1:0-2617 GCA_040349235.1 Acidobacteriota bacterium | reverse complement strand
GGCCGGAAGAATCGCTGCGAGTACTGCAGGAAGGCCACCAGCGCGCCGAACGACACGGCGGGGCGCATCACCGCCCCGCCGCCGTACCAGATGATGAGCGCCGACGCCAGCGTGCTGACGAATTCGATGCCCGGGTAGAACACCGCGTAGTAGTAGATGGATTCGATGTTCGCGTCGCGGTGCTGTCGATTGATGTCGTCGAAGGCCGCGAAGTTGACGCCTTCCCGTCCGAACAACTGCACCGTCGTCATGCCCGTGATGTTCTCCTGCAGGAACGCGTTGATGCGGGCGACCCTGGTGCGCACCACCCGGTACGACTCGCGGACGTGCCGGCGGAACCACTGCGTGATGACCAGGATGAGAGGCAAGACACAGAAGGTGACCAGCGCGAGCCGCCAGTTCATCCAGACCATCACGAGCATGATGCCGACGAGCGTCAGGAGGTCTCCGAAGATGGTCACCACACCGGACGTGAACAGGTCGTTCAGCGCGTCCACGTCCGAGGTGACGCGCGTCATCAGGCGCCCGACCGGATTCGTGTCGTAGTAGCGCAGGTCGAGGCGCTGCAGATGCCCGTACAGCTCCATGCGCAGATCGAACATCAGACGCTGCCCGGTCAGCTGCATCGTCCACGTCTGGACGTAGTCGGCCGCGAAGGCCGCGACGAGAATCACAAGGTACAGGCCGGCGAGGCGATCGAGCGGTCCGAGCTCGCCGTTGGCGATATACCGGTCGATGGCGATCTTGACGAGGTACGGCTGCGCGAGCTGCGCCACGGCCCCGACGATGATGGCCACGAAGGCGACGCTGATCTCACGCCAGTAGGGCCTGATATAACGCGCCAGCCTCCGCATCAGGCGCGCGTCGTAGGCCTTGCCGAGGATGTCGTCGTCCCCGCCGGTCACGGCGCGCCCACGCCACGCACGCTACGACGCGGCAAGCTCGTCCTCGAGCAGCTGCTTTGTGTGCAAGGCCGCATACAGCCCGCCCTGCCGCACGAGCGCGTCGTGCGTGCCGCGCTCGGCGATGCGACCCCGATCGAGCACCAGAATCAGGTCCGCGTCGCGGACGGTGGACACCCGGTGGGAGACAAGGATGGACGTCCGCTGCCGCATGACCCCGCGGAGCCGCGAGAGAATCTCCTCCTCGGTGTAGGTGTCCACCGCCGAGAGGGTGTCGTCCAGCACGAGAATCCGCGGATCGACCGCCAGCGCGCGGGCAAGCGCCGTCCGCTGCTTCTGGCCGCCCGACATCGTGATGCCGCGCTCGCCGACCATCGTGTCGTACCCGTGGGGAAAGTCCACCACGTCCTTGTCGAGGCGCGAGACCGAGGCCGCCTCGACCACCCGGGCCATGCGCTGGGCCGCCGCCGCCCCGTCGGGCTTGGCCCCGGCCTGGCGCGGATGGACGGCGTCCAAGCCGAACGCCACGTTGTCCGCCACCGTGTCCGAGAAGAGAAACGCCTCCTGGGGCACGAAGCCGATGGCCGCGCGCAGCGTCGCGAGCGGCAGGTCGCGGACATCCACGCCATCGAGGAAGACCGTGCCCGGCGGCGGATCGTGTAGTCGCGCGAGAAGGCTGATGAGCGTGGACTTCCCCGACCCGGTCGCGCCGACCACCGCGACGGTCTGCCCCGCTTCAATCCGCGCGGAAATGTGCTCGAGGACGGGCGTGCCGTCGTACGCAAAGCTGAGGTCCCTGAACTCGATCGCCCCCCTGATGGACGGGCTCGCGACAGCGCTCCTCTCCTCGGGCGGCGTGAGCCCTGGGACATCACGGATGGCCGGCGCCGTGTCCATCACCTCGAGCATCCGCTTCCAGGACGCCATGCCGCGCTGCAGCATGTTGGTGACCCAGCCGAACGCAATCATCGGCCAGCTGAGCCTCGCCAAGTAGGCGTTGAACGCGACGAACTCGCCGAGGGTGAGCCGTCCACGAATGACGTCGCGGCTGCCGAGCCACAGGACCAGCAGCGCGCCCAGCCCGAGCAGGAACGACATGCTGGGGAAGAAGAAGCCCTGGAGCACGATGAGCCGCCGATTCCGCGCGACGTATTCCACGTTCGCCACGCGAAAGCGCTCCATCTCGGCGTCTTCCTGGCGATACGCGCGCACCATCCGGACGCCGGCGAGCGCCTGCTGCACGACGGCGCTAATCTCCGACAACTGCGCCTGAATCTGCTCGAAGCGTCTGTGGATGGCGCTGCCAAAGAGCTTGACCGCCACCGACACGAACGGCAGCGGCACCAGCGACACCAGGGTCAGGCGGGCGTCGAGGGCCAGCATCATGGCCAGGCAGACGACGAACGTCAGCACCGTGTCCGCGGAATACATCACCGCGGGGCCGATCATCATGCGCACGGCGTTCAGATCGTTGGTGGCGCGCGACATGAGATCGCCCGTGCGGTTCGCTTCGAAATAGCCGAGCGGCAGCGTCTGGAGATGCGCGAAGAAGTCGTTGCGCATGTCGAATTCGATCTCGCGCGAGGCGCCGATGAGAATCCGCCGCTTGAGGAACTGGAAGACCCCCGCCAGGCCGCCCGCGGCGAGCAGCAGCCCGCCGTAGCCCACGAGCTTCGTCCCGGTGACGCCGCGCCCCAAGTCGTCAACGGCGTAGC
>JBEQUD010000088.1:0-5593 GCA_040349235.1 Acidobacteriota bacterium | reverse complement strand
ATCACGAACGGTGGCTTCACGACGTGCGTGCCGCCCACGCCGCGGTGGGATCTGCGCGCCGGCACAATCGTACTTAACGTCGATCACTACACGCTGCTCCGCAACGCCGTCATGAACGTCAAGGGCGTGCCGATGTTCTACCTGCCGGCCCTGTACTACCCGACGAAGAAGGGCGAGCGGGCGACGGGGTTTCTCCTCCCTGCGTACGGTAGCTCGACGCTGCGAGGACAAACCCTCCACAACGCGTTCTTCTGGGCGATCGACCGCAGCCAGGACGCCACGTTTCTCTACGACTGGTTCTCGAAGACCGGGCAGGGCACCGGCGGCGAGTATCGCTACAACTTCGGCGGCGGCTCCGACGGCACTATCCGCGGCTACATGCTCAACGAGCACGCCACGAGCTACATCAACGGGGATGGGTCGGAAACATTCACGCCGGATACGCGTAGCTACGAGGTCCATGGCGCCGCAAGCCAGACGCTGCCGGGCAACCTCCGGGCACGGGCCCGCGTGGACTACTTCTCGAGCCTCGTCGCCATCCAGACCTTCAACACCAACGTCAACGACGCCTCGCGCAGCCAGCGGAGCTTCGGCGGCAACGTCGTTGGCGGTTGGGGCGGGTACAGCGTCAACGGCACGTTCGACCACAACGAGTACTTCTACAACCAGAGCAGTTCGAACGTCAGCGGCAGCTGGCCGCGCGTCACGGTGACCAGGAACGAGCGGCCCATCGCCAATACCCCGTTCTACCTCTCGGCTGGTGGCGAATACGCGCACATCCTGAGCAACAGCATCAACATCGACGGCAACAACGTCCGGACCGAAGTGGACCAGGGCCTGACGCGGCTCGACTTCACCCCGCAGATCCGGTTTCCGTTCAAGAAGTGGCAGTGGTTCACCGTCAACTCGACCGCGGGCTGGCGCGAAACGTACTACACGCGCAGCTACGACCCGGCCACGATCGATCCCACCGGGGCGACCCAGCCCGTGGTGATTGACTCGGGCCTCAACCGGCGCTACTTCACCCTGCAGTCGCAGATTACCGGACCGGTCTTCTCGCGCATCTGGGACACGCCCCAGAACGGCTACGCCGAGAAGTTCAAGCACTCGGTGGAGCCGTATCTGAACGTCCAGCGTACGTCCTCCATCGACGGCTACAACCGGATCGTGAAGCTCGAGGGCACGGACCAGGTGGTCGGCGGGACGACGCAGCTGACGTATGGCTTCACCAATCGCTTCTATGCCAAGCGCCGGGCCGCGGCGCCCGGGCAACTGGCGCAGGCGCGGGAGGTGGTCACGGTCGATTTGCAGCAGACGTATTACACGAACGACCTCGCGTCAACGGTGGACCGGCAATACCAGACGAGCAACTCGGGGACGACGCCGAGCAACTTCTCGCCGATTGCACTGAGCGCCCGGGCGCAGCCGACCAACGATTTCAACGCGACGTTCCGGGCGGAGTTCGACGCGACCTACCTCGCCCTGCGCACGCTGTCCGCGACCGGCAGCTATGCATGGTCCGCGGTCCTGCAGTCGTCGGCGGGCTGGAGCAAGGTCAACTACATCCCCGAGCTCACGCCGTATGACAACTCGACGGAGTCCATCAATGCTTCCGCCAACGCGCACACGCGAGACAACAAGTACGGCCTCCTGTACTCGTTCAATTTCGACGTCCTGCGGACGACGCTGATTCAGGAGCGCGTGTCCGCCTTCTACAACGCGCAGTGCTGCGGGCTGGCGTTCGAGTATCAGGTGTACAACTTCCCGACCGATACTCCTGGGTTCGCTATCCCGAGCGACCACCGATTCTTCCTGTCCTTCACCCTGGCGGGGCTCGGCAACTTCTCGCCGTTCAACGGCGCGCTCGGCGGCGTCCCCAGGTAGCGCTTTTCATATGAGCGGGACCGTCCTCGTCACGGGGGCTGCCGGCTTCGCTGGCGGCTACCTCCTCGACCTGCTGGCGGGCGGCGACGAGCCGGTCGTCGGCTGGCATCGCCCCGGCCGCGCGCCGACGCGAAGCGACGTCGCGTGGGACGCCGTGGACCTGATGGACCGGACAGCCGTGCGCGCCGCGATCGCGCGGACGCGGCCCTCGACGGTGTACCACTGCGCGGGCGCGGCACACGTCGGACGCGCGTGGGACGGCGCACAGGCGACCTTCTCGACCAACGTGATGGGCACCCACCACCTGCTCGAGGCGCTTCGCGCCGCGCGTGTCCGCGCGCACGTGGTCGTGCCGAGTTCGGCCCTCGTGTATCGGCCCTCGAGCGAGGCCATGACCGAGGACCATCCGCTCGCGCCCACGAGCCCCTACGGCTTGAGCAAGCTCGCGCAGGAACTGCTGGCGTGCCATGCGGGCTCGGACGAGATCCACGTCACCATCGCACGCGCGTTCAACCATTTCGGCGCCCGGCAGGATCCGGCATTCGCCGCGTCGGGCTTCGCCAGGCAGATCGCGCAGATCGAAGCCGGGCGCCAAGCTCCAGAGATCCTCGTCGGCAACCTCGAAGCGCAACGGGACCTGACCGACGTCAAGGACACGGTGCGCGCCTACCGCCTCATCGCCGAGCGCGGCCGCGCGGGACGCGCCTACAACGTCGGCTCCGGCCGTGCGGTGGCCATTCGCGACGTGCTGGATATGCTGGTCGCACGGTCACGGGTGCCGATCGACGTGCGTATCGACCCTGAGCGGTTCCGTCCGAACGACGTGCCGATTCTCGTCAGCGATATCAGTCGCATTCGCGACGAGATCGGCTGGCAGCCGACCATTCCCCTCGAGCAGACGATTCAGGACACATTGGATTATTGGCGCGCTGCCGTATCATGAGGGACGCTTCGATGCCTCGCACGATCCTCCACGCCCTCGTCGTGGGCGCAGTCCTCGCGGCTGCCACCACCGCGCACGCGGCTTCCGCCACGCGGCACGTGCGCCACCGCACGCGCCATTCGACCCGCGTCTCGTCGCAGGCTCCCGCAACGGCGAGCGCGCGTCCTCGCTCGAGCGGCGGAGGACGCGCGGCGGCTGTCCCACCGGCCGCTGGCCGCTCCTCGACCAAACCCAAGTAGACGTCGGCGGCCCCAGTAGGTCGAACTAGACATTGCGGGTTGACAACGCGGCGGCCGGTCGGCATGATTGGCGAATAAAAAGCGAATGCCGTTCCCACTGCTATTCGACGCCGGCGCTCCCCGGCCGACCACGCGATCGGTCGCCGATCTCGTCAAGCATGGCGGCACTGCCGCGCTGGTCGGTGCGCAGGAGCGCGCGGACGACGCGCGGTATCAAGAGGTCACCTGCAGGTCGGCGCTGAACCGCGTCGAGGGGATGCCGTTCAACTGGACGCTCAACCCCTACCGCGGCTGCACCCACGGCTGCCACTACTGCTTTGCCCGCCGGTATCACGTGCAGTTCGAGATGAACGCGGGCGACGAGTTCGCGTCCGTCATTCTCGTCAAGCACAACCTGGTCGAGGTGCTCATCCGCGAGCTCGATAGGCCAGGGTGGGGGCGCGAACGGGTTGCGCTTGGCACCGCCACGGACCCCTACCAGCCCATCGAGGGGCACTACAGGCTCACGCGAGGGGCGATTGAGGCGCTTGCACGCGCGCGCACGCCCATCGGCCTCGTGACGAAAGGCCCGATGGTGGTGCGCGACATCGACGTGCTCAAAGACGCCGCACGCGGGGGCGGCTGCACCGTCTACGTCAGCGTTCCGACGGTGGACGAGGACGCGTGGCGCGCGCTCGAACCGGGCACCGCGCCGCCAGAGCAGCGGCTTCGCGCGGTCCGGGCGCTCGTCGATGCGGGCATCGACGCGGGCGTCCTCATGGCGCCGCTGGTGCCCGGCTTTTCCACCTCACGCGCGAAGGTCGAGCGGACCGTCGGCGCGATCGCCGATTGCGGCGCGCGCTTTGTCGGCTACAACGTGATGTATTTGGAAGAGGGGACGCGCGAGCACTTCATGGCCTTCATCGCGGAGAGGTTCCCGGCGCTCAAGCCCAAGCTCGACAGGCTCTACGGGCGAAAGCACGCGCCGGCCGCGTACCGAAGCCAAGTGCAGGGAATGGTGCGCATGCTGCAGGCGCGCTACGGCCTCGCCGGACGGCGGCCGGTAGACACCGCGGCTCTTTCACCCGCAACGAGGGCACCCGAACTGGAACAGGCCGCGTTCGCCTGGTGACGATACCGCCCAGACGAAAGCCGAAGGAACCCGGAACAACGAGGCCTGACGATCGCCGCCGCGGACGCGAGGAAGGCCGCGAGGGCCGCAAGAGCCGACGGCCGGTTTACGAGCGGCCCGTGCCGAGCAGCGCCTGGATGCGTGCGTCCGTGGGCGGATGCGTGCTGAAGAGCCCCATCAATCCGGCTGTCGAAAACGGCTTGATGATGAACATGTGCGCCGTCGCCGGATTGGCATCGAGCGGCACGCGGTGCGAGGCCACTTCGATTTTGCGAAGCGCGCTCACCAGGCCGAGGGGGCTGCCGACGAGCGCGGCACCGCCCGCGTCGGCGTCGTATTCGCGCGATCGCGAGATAGCCGCCTGGATGAGCATCGCGGCCACCGGCGCCAGGATCATCGTCGCCAGTAGGGCCACGGGGTTACCGCCCTCGCGGTCGCGATCGCGGCCGCCGCCACCAAAGAACATCGCAAATCGCGAGATCATCATGATGGCCGCAGCGAGCGTTGCCGCCACGGAGCTCGTCAGGATGTCGCGGTGCTTGACGTGGGCGAGTTCGTGCGCGAGGACGCCTTCGAGCTCGTCGTCGCTGAGCATCTGGAGGATGCCCTCCGTCGCGGCGACGGCGGCATGGCTCGGGTTGCGTCCGGTCGCGAACGCGTTGGGCGACGCCTGCGGGATGATGTAGCAGCGCGGACGGGGGAGTCCCGCGCGGTCCGCAAGGCGGGCCACGATTCGGAACAGCCGGTGGTCTGCCCCCACCTCCGACGCCCTGTACATCTTGAGGACGATCTTGTCGGAGAACCAGTAGGACGCGAAGTTGGTGCCGACCGCGAACACGAACCCGATGACGAGGCCTTGCGCGCCACCCAGCATTTCGCCGATGGCCAGCAGCAGCGCACTCATTACACCAAGCAGCAGCACCGTCTTGAAGGTGTTCGACATACTTCTCTCGCTAAACTGCCTTGCCTCTCGTTGTCTTCTACAGTCTACAGACGCTGCGGCAAGGACGCACGTTGCACGTCCGGCGGTATAATCCGGGCATGATTGCCGCCCTGGTGGCTCTGGTTTCGGTGCTCGCGGCAGATTCCCAGCCGCTCGCGGCACACTCGCAACCGCTCGCGGCTCAGCAGGTTGGGCAGCCGGTTGCGCAGTCGGCCCCGCAGCCGGTTCCGCAGCCCTTCCCGCGCCCGGGCACGCAGGCCGCGCCGCCAACGGTGGGCCAGCCCGCGCCTGCGACGGCACCGAATGCGGCACCCGCGCCAGCCCAGCCGGATGCGGCGCCGACCGAGGCCACGCTCGGGGTGCCCATCTATCCGGGCGCGCAGTTTCTTGGGTCCTACAACGCCGGGCGGGGGCAGCGTTACTACCTCTTCGGGTCGCCCGCGTCGTTCGTGGATCTTGTCGCGTATTACCGC
>JBEQUD010000454.1:0-4157 GCA_040349235.1 Acidobacteriota bacterium | reverse complement strand
ATCACGTCGCGCAAACCCGACGACGTCCCGGCCTTCAGCGACGCGATTCTCCGGGCCCTGTCCCGGCCTCCGGCCTGACCGGCGGAGCAACGGTTGCCAGCCGCGCGTAGGCGGCGGTGAACTCCGCGCCGTAGAGCAGGATGACCGCCTGCACGTACACCCACAGCAGGAACACCACCACGGCGGCAATCGATCCGTTGACCTGCGTGAACCGGGTCATGTCGCGCACGTACCAGGAGAACCCCTCGAACGCCTCCTTCCAGAGGAGCCCCGTCACGATGGCCCCCACCCACACGTCGCGCAGGCGGACCTTCGCGTAGGGCACGAAGTAGTACACGAACGCCACCACGACCATGAACAGCAGCGTGGTCGCGTAGCGCACGGTCAGGCCCCGCAGCACCCCGAGCCCGGGAAACTGCGTCAACACACCGGCAAACCAGCTCGAGCCCACGACGTGGGACGCGCCGACGAGCAGGACGGCGACCAGCAGCAGTGCGCCCGACACACCGAGCATCAGGAACGCGACCACTTTCTGCTTCCAGTAGCTGCGCTGCTCCTGCACGCCCCACGCGTAGTTGATCGCCGTGGTCACGGCGCTGAACACCCCGAGCGCCCCCCAGACGAGGCCGACCGTACCGGCCACACCGGTGGTCATCGGGCTGGCGCCGAAGCTGTCGATCTGGGTCGTGATGAACTCGAACTGCGTGGGGAAATACTGGAGCACGAACAGCAGCACGCGGTCGCGCGTATCGGTGCTGGCGGTGGCGTGGCCCAGCAGGACGAAGGCCAGCAGGAACAGGGGGAAGAGGGAGAGCAGCGAGTAGTACGCGATGGAGGCGGCGTACGTCAGGTTATCGCGGTTGTAGAAACCCTGTAGCGCGTCCCAGGCCGCGCGGCCGGTGAGCGCCGCGAACGCCGCCAGGCGCCGTGCGCCGGCCAACTCGGCAGCGTTCCCGCGCGGTCGCTCGTGCTGGTCGCGCACGGCCCGCATCACGCCGGGCTAGTCCAGCACGGAGTTGAGCAGCGCCCAGCCCTGGCTGGCCACGGTCGCCGTCTTCTCCATCGTGGCGCGGAAGGCCTCGAGCTCGTGCAGCATCTCGTCGAGCTTGGGCTCGACGTTCCGTCGAATCGATCGGCCCTGTTCGGTAAAGCACAAATAGCCGACCACGCCGCCGAGTAGGGCGCCGCCAATCGCCACAAGAGCCGCCTTGGACTGTTCGCTCACGTTATCTCCCCCCTGTGGCACCAGCAAGAAGCGCGCCTACGCGCCCGGCTGTGCCGGCGATGGAGACGAGCGGGCGGCCTTGCCCCCGTCCTTGATGTCGTGTTTCTTGATCTTGCTGTAGAGCGTCGGGCGGTAGAGCCCCAGGATGTGCGCCGTCTCCTGCTTGTTCCAGTTCGTCCGCTGCAGCGTCTGGATGATGGCCATCTTCTCGATCTCGGCGAGCGTCCGATGCGGCGGGATGACGAAGTCGGTCGTGCCGGTCGAGTCCTCGCGAATCGCCCCGGGCAGATCGGCCACCGTGATCTCCGTTCCCTTCGCCACGAGCACGGCTCGTTCGATGGCGTTCTCGAGCTCGCGGACGTTGCCGGGCCAGCGGTTCCGAATCAGGAGATGGTAGACGGCTGGCGCCAGCGTTCGCACATTCCGCTGGTAGCGCAGGCGAAACTTCTCGAGGAAGGCGTCGCAGAGCAGCGGAATATCCTCCGTCCGCTCGCGCAGCGGCGGCACCCGCAGGGCAATCGTGTTGATGCGGAAATACAAGTCTTCGCGCAGCCGGCCGTCGCGCAGCGCGGCATCGAGATCGATGTTGGTCGCGCAGACCAGCCGGAAATCGACGTGGACGATACGGTCGCTGCCGATAGGCCGATACTCGCGCTCCTGCAGCACGCGCAGGAGCTTCGTCTGGAGGTAGGCCGGCATCTCGCCGATCTCGTCGAGCAGCAGCGACCCGCCCTCGGCCATCTCGAAGAGGCCTTCCTTGTCGGCGGCGGCGCCGGTAAAGGCGCCCTTCTTGTAGCCGAACAGCTCGGACTCGATGAGGTCCTTGGGGATCGCCGCACAGTTGATCTTGATGAACGGCCCCTTCGAGCGCTTGCTGTTGTAGTGGATGGCGTTGGCGATGAGCTCCTTCCCCGTCCCGTTCTCGCCCTGGATGAGGATGTTGGCCTCGCTCGCCGCGACGCTCTCGACCAGATCGAAGAGCTCCTGCATCACGCGGCTCTTGCCGACCACGTTCTCGAACTTGTAGCGATCCTGGAGCTTCTGTTTGAGCTGCTCGTTCTCATCGATGAGCGAGCGCTGCTTGAGCGCCTTTTCGAGCTTGTCGAGCAGCAGGTCCGCGTCAACGGGCTTCTCGAGAAAATCGAACGCCCCGGCCTTGACCGCTTCGACCGACCGCGGGATGTTGCCCTGGCCCGTGATGACGATGACCTCGGCCTCGGCGTCGAGCTGCTTGAAACGGCGCACCAGCTCAATCCCGTCCACGTCCGGGAGCAGCATGTCGGTGACCACGGCGTCGGGGTGCCAGGCCCGGAACAATTCCTCGCTGCGGGCCCCGATGAGGGCCGTCCGCACCTCGTATCCTGCGTGTTCCAGCAGCACCGTGAGCCATTCGGTCATCGACGGCTCGTCGTCGATCGCGAGGATACGCCTCTTGCGCTTCAGACTCATAGCCACACTACTGTAGCAAAGACGCGTACCGTATCAATACATATTCTGACATATCGTTCTAATTGGAGACATAATGTGCAGGGGCTGTCGGCCGGCCGCTCAGGCGCGTACAATCGCTTCATGTCGGACGCTCCCGTGACCCCACGCCGGATTACGCCCCTGAAGATGCCCTCCGAACTTGGACCAGGGGATGCTGCCGGTAGTGGACACGCGAGCGAGAAGATGGTCTGCGAGCGGTGCGCAGGCGAGATGTACCGCATGCACGCCGTGTGGCGATGCGCGGCATGCGGGTTCAAGACCGACTGTTGCGGGTGGTAGGGGTGCCTTACGGCGCCAATTCGGTGGACGGCGCCGGCGGATCGGCGGTCTGGAGTGCCTTGACCACGTCCTCGAACGGCATCATGTTGATGGCGTCGTAGTCCGCGGGGCAGCCGAACTCGCGCTGCTGCGGCGCCGTGGGGTTTCCGAGCGTCACGCACAAACCGCAGCCGATGCAGAGGTCCGCGCGTACCGCGCAGACCATCCGGCCGTCGCGGTCGGGCTCTTCAACGATGCACCCGGCCACGGGGCACGCCGCCTGACAAATCGAACAGGCGTAGGCGCCGAAACACCGATCCGGATCGATTACCGCGATCGTCTTCGGGGCCTTCTTCCGTGGCCCGGACATCATCTTGGTCCACATGGCGGGGATTATAGCCGAATCGGCCTCGCGGCGCCGGACGTTCTACCAGCCCAGCACTTTCGCGAAGATCAAGGGCGCCACGACCGTCGCGTCCGATTCGATGACGAAGCTGGGCGTGTTGACGCCGAGCTTGCCCCACGTGATCTTCTCGTTGGGAACGGCGCCGGAGTAGGAACCGTAGCTGGTCGTCGAGTCGCTGATCTGGCAGAAGTATCCCCAGAGCGGCACATCATCGACCTTAAGGTCCTGGTGCAGCATCGGCACGACGCAAATCGGGAAATCGCCCGCGATGCCGCCGCCAATCTGGAAGAACCCGATGCTGCGAACCTTGCCCGTGGCCTGGTACCAGCGTGCGAGCTCGATCATGTAGTCGATGCCGCCGCGGACCGTGCGCACGTTCTTGATCGACCCCCCGATGCAGTGCCCCGCGTAGACGTTGCCGAGCGTCGAATCCTCCCAGCCCGGGACGAAAATCGGCAGGTTGGCCTTGGCGGCCGCGAGCAACCAGCTGTCCTTCGGATCGATTTCGTACGACTTCTCCAGCACGCCGCTGAGCAGGATGCGGTACAGGAACTCGTGCGGGAATCGCGGCGTGGCCTCGCGATCGGCCTGCACCCATTCCTGCAGAATCACGCGCTCGACGCGGCGCATGGCTTCCTCTTCGGGGATGCACGTGTCCGTCACGCGGTTCATGTGCCGCTCGAGCAGCGCCTGCTCGTCGGCCCTCGTGAGATCGCGGTAGTGCGGCAGCCGCTCGTAGTGGGAATGCGCGACGAGGTTGAAGACGTCTTCTTCGAGATT
>JBEQUD010000452.1:0-3005 GCA_040349235.1 Acidobacteriota bacterium | reverse complement strand
GCCGACCAGCACGATGTAGCCGGCGATATTGCGGAGGAGGAAGTTGATGGTCTCGAGATGGCTCCACCGCGACAGATAGAACAGGCCCAGGATCACGCCGCCGCCAAACGCCATCTGGACGGCGCGGGTGCCGCGAATGAGCTTGAGGACCTCATAGATCAGCACCGACAACAGCGCGATGTCGGCAAGGTCCCACCAGCCGATGGGCGGACGACTGAGAAACGCGGCAAGGCCTGTCATCGTTCGTCCACTACCCGTGGCTTTCCTGCGGCATCCCGTGCAGGCGGATCTGCTCGGTCACGCGAACGACTTGCGCCATCTCCGCCACCGCGTGGACGCGCACGATGTGCGCCCCGCCGAGCACGGCGGCCGCGACCGCCGCGGCGGTGCCCCAATCGCGCTCGAGCGCCGGCCGACCGCCGACCGCGTCGCGTAGAAAGGACTTGCGGGACGGCCCGACGAGCAGCGGACGCCCGAGGGCGGCCGCGAATTCCGCGAGCCGCGCCAGCGCGCCGTAGCTGTGGGCTGCCTGCTTGGCAAACCCGAGCCCCGGATCCAGGATGAGACGGTCCCTGGACACGCCTGCCGCGCTCGCCACTGCCACACGCTCCCGGAGTTCTTCGGTCACTTCTGCCACGACATCCTCGTAAGCGGCCTCAGCGTACATGGTTTTGGCCCGGCCGCGCATGTGCATGATGACCAGCGCCGCCGAGCCGGCCGCGACGACCGCGGCCATGCCGGCGTCGTAGCGCAACCCGCTGATATCGTTGATGATCGCGGCGCCCTCGGCAAGCACGTCGCGGGCGAGGCCCGCCTTGTAGGTATCGACCGAGATGGGCACGGGAACCCGCCCGGCGAGCCCCCGCACCACGGGGAGCACCCGTGCCCGCTCGTCCTCGAGGGTGACGGCGTCGGCGCCGGGCCGACTGGATTCCCCACCGATGTCGATGATGTCGGCGCCCTCATCAACCATCCGCAAGGCCCGGTCGATGGCCGCTGCCGGGCCGCCCGCGGCCGATGGTTCGTCGGCGAACGAATCAGGGCTGACGTTGAGGACGCCCATGACGAGCGGCCGATCTCCGAGACGGAGTCGGCCGCTGCCAGGCAGGGGAACATCGAAGACGTGTCGCGGCGGAAACATGCCGCTCGGTGCCGCCTATTCCTGCGGCAGGGGCTTGTTGAGCGAGGGCACCATCGGCGGGCGTTCCTTGACGCGCGGGCGGGGTTCGTCCTCATCGACGACCACGCGCGCGGCCACGGGCGCCTGTTCGGCGAGGGGCTGGCCCGCGGCGAGCGCCCGCACCTGATCGGCATCGAGGACTTCGCGCGCGAGCAGCGCCTCGGCGATCTTCACGAGCGTCTCCTTCTTGTCGAGCAGGAGCCGGTGCGACCGCTGGTAGTTCTCCGTAACGAAGCGTTTGACCTCGTGGTCAATCTTGAGCGCCGTGTCCTCGCTGTAATCCTGGTGCTGCGCGATCTCGCGGCCGAGGAAGATCTGCTCTTCCTTCTTGCCGAAGGTGAGCGGCCCCATCGCATCGCTCATGCCCCACTCGCAGACCATCTTGCGCGCCAGGTCGGTGGCACGTTCGAGGTCGTTGCCCGCGCCCGTCGTGAGGCTGTCCATCGTGATCTCCTCGGCGATGCGGCCGCCGAGCAGGATCGCGATCTGGTCGTTCAGGTAGTCGCGCGAGTAGTTGTGCTTCTCGTCGGCCGGAAGCTGCTGGGTCAAGCCGAGCGCCATGCCCCGCGGGATGATCGTCACCTTGTGGATGGGATCCGCGTGCGGCAGGAGCACGGTGAGCAGCGCATGGCCGGCCTCGTGAATGGCGGTGACGCGCTTCTCGGCGTCGCTGATGATCATCGAGCGGCGCTCGGACCCCATCAGCACTTTGTCCTTCGCGAACTCGAAGTCGTGCATGCGCACGACCTTCTGGTTGTAGCGCGCCGCGTTCAGCGCCGCCTCGTTCACCAGGTTGGCCAGATCGGCGCCCGAGAAGCCCGCGGACCCGCGGGCCAGCACCGCGATTTCCACGTCGTCAGCCATCGGAATCTTGCGCGTGTGCACGCCGAGGATGCCCTCGCGGCCCTTCACGTCTGGGCGATTGACGACGATGCGCCGATCGAAGCGGCCGGGCCGGAGCAGCGCCGGGTCGAGCACGTCGGGACGGTTGGTCGCCGCCACGAGGATGACGCCTTCGTTCGATTCGAAGCCGTCCATCTCGACGAGGAGCTGGTTGAGCGTCTGCTCGCGCTCGTCGTGGCCGCCGCCGAGGCCGGCGCCGCGATGGCGGCCGACGGCGTCGATTTCGTCGATGAACACGATGCAGGGCGCGTTCTTTTTGCCCTGCTCGAACAGGTCGCGCACGCGCGAGGCGCCGACGCCCACGAACATCTCGACGAAGTCAGACCCGCTGATGGAGAAGAACGGCACGTTGGCCTCGCCGGCCACGGCGCGCGCCAGGAGCGTCTTGCCCGTGCCGGGCGACCCCATGAGGAGCACCCCCTTGGGGATGCGGCCGCCGAGCTTCTGGAACTTCTGGGGTTCCTTCAGGAACTCGATGATTTCCTGCAGTTCTTCTTTGGCCTCGTCCACGCCCGCGACGTCCTTGAACGTCACCTTTTTCTGCGAGCTCGAGGAAAGCTTGGCCTTGCTCTTTCCAAACGAGAGGGCCTTGTTTCCGCCGCTCTGCATCTGGCGCATGAAGAAGACCCAGAACCCGATCATCAAGAGGACCGGCGCCCACGAGTAGAGCAGCGAGGCCCACGGGCTGGCGGTCGGCTCCTTGGCCTGCACGGCGACGCCGCGCTCGATCAGTTTGTTGACGAGACCGTCGAACTGGCTGGGGGCATAGCTGTGGAAGTTTTCCCCATCCTTCTTCACGCCGTCGATGTCCTGGCCTGTGATGACCACGCGGGCGACGCCGCCGGCCTCGACCGCGGACATGAACTCGCTGAAGTTGACCGTACGCGGTTGCTGCTGAAATTTGGTGGAAAAATTCCAGATG
>JBEQUD010000444.1:0-9863 GCA_040349235.1 Acidobacteriota bacterium | reverse complement strand
GAGCGCGAACCGGAGATCCATCCCGATCTGTTCGGCCTCGAGAACGTCCTCCTGGTGCCGCATCTGGGCAGCGCCACCATCGAGACACGCACCGCGATGGCCTCGCTCGCGGCCGACAACGCCGTCGCCGTGCTCGCGGGCCGGCCGCCGCTGACCCCTGTGGCATGAAGGCGAAACACCTCGAGCGCATCATGGCGACGCTCGCGCGGGAGATCGACGGGCTCGAGCTGCCGGCGGTCGAGAAGATCTCGGAAAGCCAGGAGGAGGACCCGTTCCAGGTCCTGATTGCGACGCTGCTCTCGGCGCGCACGCAGGACGCGACGACGCTGGCGGCCTCCACGCGCCTCTTCAAGGTGGCGCGTACGCCGCGCACGATGGCGCGCCTTACCGTCCGGCAGATCGAGAAGCTGATCTACCCGGTCAGCTTCTACCGCAACAAAGCGGAGCACGTGAAGGCGGCGTGCGAGATGCTCGTCAAGCGGTTCAAGGGCCGCGTGCCGACGACTATGGACGAACTGCTCCTTCTGCCGGGTGTTGGTCGCAAGACGGCGAACCTGGTGCTCATCCTGGCGTTCAAGAGCGTGAAGAACATCTGCGTTGACACCCATGTCCACCGCATTTCGAATCGCCTCGGGTGGGTCCGCACGAAGACGCCCGACGAAACGGAGCAGGCGCTGTACGAGGTGACCGAGCCGCGGTGGTGGCCGCTCATCAACCTGTATCTCGTCACGTGGGGCCAGAACGTGTGCCGCCCAGTGTATCCGCGCTGCGGCGCGTGCGCGATCCGGCCCTTCTGCCGCCAGGTGGGCGTCACCAGGACGGCCAGCGCATGACGCGCGCACCGCGCCCTGGCTGCCGCGGGCTTCTGGCGCTGCTGGCGGTCACAATCTTCGTGCAGGGCTCCGCGCGTGTGGCGGGGCAGGCGAAGCCTGTCGCCAGCCCGGTGATTGTCGTGGAGACGAGCAGGGGCACGTTCCAGTTCGAGACCTATCCCGTGGAGGCCCCCAAGACCGTGGCGCACATCGCGGCGCTGGTGCGCGCCGGGTTCTACGACGGCCAACGGTTCCATCGCGCCATCCCGGGGTTTCTCGTGCAGTGGGGCGACCCGCGGTCCCGCGACCCGAAGCAGGAAGGCGACTGGGGCCTCGGCCCCGCGGCGTCGAGCGGCAAGCCGATTGGCACCGCCGAGACATCGAAGAAGCGGACGCACACCGCTGGCGCCGTGGCGGTGGCGCATCTCGGGAACCCCGCGGGGGGCGACAGCCAGCTGTATGTGACGCTGGCCGACCGCCCGGACCTGAACGGGTACTACACGGTGTTCGGCCACGTCACGGCGGGCGCCGACGTGCCCGCGCAGCTCCAGCGCGGCGACGTGGTCGTGCGCATGTACGTCAAGGACTAGCCGTGCTCACCATCAACGAGATCTTTCACTCCATTCAAGGCGAGTCTACGCGCGCGGGCCAGCCGTGCGTCTTCGTCCGCCTGACGGCGTGCGACCTCCGCTGTTCGTGGTGCGATACGCCCTACGCCTTCACCGAGGGACGCAAGATGTCGGTGAGCGAGGTGATCACCGCGGTCGATGCCTACGGGTGCCCGCTCGTGGAGATCACCGGCGGCGAGCCGCTCCTGCAGGAGGATGTCTACGAGTTGATGCAGCGGCTACAGGCGGGTGGCCGCACCGTGATGCTCGAAACGGGCGGCCATCGCTCGATCGAGCGCGTCCCGGCCGGCGTGCTGAAGGTTGTGGACGTGAAATGCCCGGGCAGCGGCGAGGCCGACAAGAACGACTGGGCGAACCTCGGACGCCTGGCCCCTGGCGACGAGGTGAAGTTCGTCGTCAAGGACCGCGCCGATTACGACTTCGCCGTGGACGTGATCGCCCGTTACAACCTGCCTGCGCGCACGGCCGCCGTCCTGATGTCGCCGGTGCACGGCGTGCTGCACCCGCGGACGTTGTCCGAGTGGATGCTCGCCGACCGTGTGCCGGCGCGCCTGCAGGTGCAGCTGCACAAGCTGATTTGGTCGCCAGAAACCCGCGGCGTCTGAGGGGCATTTGATGCGAGCGGTAGTCCTGCTGAGCGGTGGCCTCGATTCCTACACCGCGGCGGCGATTGCCAAGGCCGACGGGTTCGACGTCTACGCGCTGACGGTGCTGTACGGGCAGCGCCATCAGCGCGAAATCGAGTCGGCGCGCACCGTGGCGCGCGCGCTGGGCGTGGCCGGCCATCTCGAGCTGCCGATCGACCTGCGTGCGATTGGCGGCTCGTCGCTGACGACAGACGCGGCCGTTCCCCGCGACCGCGATCTCGATGCGCCAGACATTCCGTCCACGTATGTGCCCGCGCGGAACACGATCTTTCTGTCGCTCGCCCTGGCGTGGGCGGAGGTGCTCGAGGCGTTCGACATCGTGATGGGCGTCAACGCGCTCGACTACTCCGGGTATCCCGATTGCCGGCCGGAGTTCGTCGCGGCGTTCGAGCGCCTGGCGACGCTCGCCACGCGCGCGGGCGTCGAGGGCGGCACCTTCCGTGTCCACACGCCGCTCATCAGCCTGACCAAGGCGGACATCATTCGCCGCGGCCTGGCGCTCGGCCTGGACTACGGCCTGACGCACAGCTGCTACGACCCGACGCCGGAGGGCCGGCCCTGCGGGCGCTGCGACAGTTGCGTGCTGCGCGCCAAGGGGTTTGCCGAGGCCGGCGTCCCGGATCCGCTGCTGCTGCGCTAGGGAAGCCCCCCAACGGGGCGGAGCCGATCGGGCGACACGGTCGGCCGACAAGTGTTACGCTACAGGCTACACTACCGGTGAAGATACGGAACTTCGTTCACAGGGGTTTGAAGCGGCTCTACCTGGAG
Organism: Acidobacteriota bacterium; assembly: GCA_040349235.1. Taxonomy (GTDB): domain Bacteria; phylum Acidobacteriota; class Vicinamibacteria; order Vicinamibacterales; family CAVVIG01; genus JBEQUD01. The sequence goes on along the minus strand of JBEQUD010000444.1, from coordinate 7,007 downwards.
GACAACCCAAAGGGTGTGCCAGCCGATACGGCAGATAAGCTGCGAAAGATGTTCGCATACATCGATAACATGGAAGACGCCGACGAGTTGCGGATGCTTGCCGCTTGGAAGGTGCATACATTGACCGGCGACCGCAAAGGAACGTGGAGCCTGAGCGTCACTCGTAATCGGCGTCTGACATTTCGCATCGACGCCTCTGAGCGCGCAGTGTGTGACGTGAACCTAGAGGACTATCACTAGAAGGCGCGAATAGAACAATGCCTATAAAGAACCCGCCGCACCCGGGAGATTTCATTCGAACGGAGATCGTGGATCCCGCCGGCCTCTCGGTGACGGCAGCCGCTGCGGCACTGCAGGTGTCCCGCCCCGCCCTTTCGAGCCTACTGAACGGACACGCCGACCTGTCCGGTGATATGGCGCTACGCATCGAGAAAGCCTTCGGCGTGAAGATGGATACGCTCATGAAGATGCAATCCGCCTACGACATTGCGCAGACGCGTAAGCGCGAGAAGGGAATCCGTGTGCGCCGCTTTCAGCGGCCAGGCGATGCGCACCCATGAGTATTCGCGCCAGCCACTTGCTCGCGGATGGTAGGATACGCGCCTGCGTCACTTTCAACTGGAGGCGGACATGCCGAAGTATCTGATTCAGGTGTCGTACAACGCGGACGGGGTCAAGGGCCTGCAGAAGGACGGCGGCACGAAGCGCCAGAAGGCGGCGCAGGCGCTCGTCGAGAGCGTCGGCGGCAAGATGGAAACCTTCTACTTCGCATTCGGCGGCAGCGACGTCGTCGCCATTCTGGACATGCCGGACGCCGCCTCGATGGCCGCGGCCTCGCTCGCCCTGGGTGCGAGCGGCAAGGTGACGAACACGACCACGGCGCTTGTCACGCCCGAGGAGATGGACCAGGCCAAGAAGAAGGCGCCGAAGTACAAAGCCCCCGGGCAGTAAGCTGTCCCCGCGATGTGAGCTGTGGCCCGCGTGTGGGCGGGCGCAGCGGGCGGGTGGACCAGCGTCTCGCGACGGCGACTGGAAGGGTTAAAATGGAGGCAGCCATGACCCCGAAGAACATCGCCATTGAGGATCCGGAGCTGTTCGAGCGCTACACGGAGATCGCGCGCGCTGAAGGCAAGACCGTTGACGAATTGGCGACGGAAGCCGTCAAGCGCGACGTGGCGCGCCGGTGGTTCGAGAGCAACAAGCGCGAGGCTGAGGTCCGTCGTGGCAACATGACCGACGAAGAGGTTGAGGCCGTCGTCGAGAGGGCGATCCAGGAATCCCGGGCCGAACAGCGCGCTCGGTGAAGGTCGTCGCCGACACGAACGTGCTTGTGTCCGCCCTCGTCTTCGGCGGGAAACCTCAAGCCATCCTCGACCTCGCGCATGACGGAGGTGTCGAGCTATTCATCTCTAACGAGATCCTCGCGGAAACAACCCGCATCCTCCGAGACAAGTTCCACCGGATACCGGCGCAGCTGGCGTTGGACGTCATGGCTCTCGAAGCGGTGATGGTACGTGTTCAGCCTCTTGAGAAGATTGACGCGGTTCCTGGGGATCCCACCGACAACCGAATTCTTGAATGCGCTGTTGCCGCTGGTGCGGACGTCATCGTCTCCGGGGACGCCCATCTTCTGAGGCTCGGCGAGTTCCGGGGAATCAAGATTCAGCGGCCAGCGGATTTCCTCACTGAATCGAGGCGGCGGTGACCGCATGTCTCAAAGACGCCGCGGCGGGGTCTGCGCGACTGATTCCGTCAGCCGGTCGGCTCTGGGGTATCTTATTCCTGACGCAGCCGGGGCCTGACCTCAGCCCAGAGGAACGGGACGAGGTGAAGAAGGTGGCAACGCACCTGCTCGAACGCGTCCGCGCGGCGCTCGTCCTGGACTGGCGGCATCGCGCCCAATCACGCGCACAGGTGCGGCTGGCCATCGAGGATGTCCTGGACGAGGGCCTTCCGCGCGCCTACACGCCCGAGTTCTACCAAGGCAAGTGCGCCGTCCTGTTCGAGCACGTGTTCGAAAGCTTCGGGGACGGGGGACAGACAGACGCAACCACGTAATCGCCGCCGATGTTCGTGTTGCGAGGGCTCAGAGGTTACGCGTCGCAAGGATCTCTCTTGCTGGCGTCCGGTCACCGTTGCAGCTGATACGCCGTGGAGCGTTCAGGAACTGCACGTCGTATCCGAGTGTCTGGTACAGCTCCTCGATACGTGACGTGGCCTGATTCACTAGGATCACTGGCCCCTTGTGACGCGACAGCCATTTGGCTGCGCGGGCCTGGTCGGCCCACGAAAAGCCACCCTTGGAATAGGTGGTGAACTCTACGTCGTATGGCGGGTCGGCATAGACGAAATCCGATCGCGTCAGGCGTAGCTCCTCGAAATCGCCGTTCTTGAATCGCCAGCCAGCAAACGCGTTGCGGTAGGGCGTGAAATCGTGCATGTAGCCGATACGGCTGTACCTGCCGAACGGGACGTTGAACCCGCCCTTGCTGTTGAAGCGACACAGCCCGTTGAAGCCCGTGCGGTTCAGGTAGTAGAAGAGGGCGGCGCCCTCCGCGGTGTCCTCCTGGCCGGAGGCGACGAGCTCGTTGAACCTGACGCGATGGCGGTAGAAGAGCCTTTCGTTGTTCTCCATCTTCAGGTCGATCCGGAGACCCTTTTGGAGCCAGCGGTAGAAGTTGATCAGGTGCGGATTGGCATCGTTCAGCAGGGCGCGGTCGGGGAGCAGGCCGAGCGCCACCGCCAATCCCCCGCAGAATGGCTCAACCAGCCGAACGCGGGCGTGCGCCTCCCAGAGCGGACGTAGATACGGCAGCTGCCAGCGTTTGCCACCGGCCCATTTGAGAGGCGGCGTGAGGGCGCGCTCGGCAGAGGACATCTGCACAGTCTAACGGACGCCGTCGGACGCGACCACGTAGTCTGGCAGCACGTCGCAGCGATGTAACACCAACGAGGGCGGGCGCGTCCATTGTTTGCCGCCCTGTCGCTCGCCCGTGAACGCCGCGTTACCGACGCCGACTATCCTCGCTTCTACACGCATCGAGCGGGCCGGCAATCGCTCGCATCACCCGTAGGAGTTTTTATGAAGAGGCTTGTCAGATTGGTCATGGTCGCGGTGTTCGCCGTCGTGGGGGTCGTCAACGCGGACGCCACGACCATCGCCCTTCCAACCGACGGCACGTGGCTGCCGTTCGATGTCAGCACGGACGTGGCGGTGTCAGGTGGCAAGGAATGGATCGATCTCAACTACAACAACGACGGCAGCGCGCTGGCGTTCGCGTTTACCATCGCCCCGGGCTTCATCGGGCAGCTCACCGTCGTCGATACGAGCTTTGCCGGCGACACGTTTGCGGTGTTCAACAACGCCACCTCGCTCGGCTCCACATCCCCGGTGCTCCCACAGACCGATGTGACCGCGCCCCTGCAGTTCGACCCGGACCTGGCGCTCGCCAACCTCGCGTTCAGCAGGCTGCGTGTCGCCCTCGGCGCCGGCACGTACGTCATCAGCGGCGCCCTGGTCCAGTCCGTGACGGACTCCGCGAGCAGTGCGCCGCTGAACACCACGAGCGGTGATATCCGCGTCACCGCGTCGCCGATCCCCGAACCCGGCACCTGGGCCACCCTGCTGGCAGGGCTCGGCCTGCTCAGTGTCTACGCTCGACGCCGAATCGCTGGCGCCGACCACAGTTCCGCTTCCTGAGAGGAGACGACCATGACACTGAGCATCCGTGGACGTGCGGTGGTGGCGTTGTTGTGCGCGGCGTCAGCCGCGTATGTCGCGCCTCGCATCGTCGCACAAGCGCCGAGCGCGCCCTTCGTCGTCAAGATCATCGGCTTCAACGACTACCACGGCAACCTCGAAACGCCGGGCACGTTCGGCGTGAACACGTTGGTGCCGGCGGCCAATCGGCCGCTGGTCGGCGGGGCAGAGTTCATGGCGGCCTACGTTGCCCGCATGAAGGCCGCCAATCCCTTGAACGTGGTCGTCGGCGCCGGCGACTTCATCGGCGCGACGCCGCTCATCTCGGCCCTGTTCTTCGACGAACCGGCTGTTGAAACCATGAACAAGGTTGGTGTGGAATTCAACGCCGTGGGCAACCACGAGTTCGACAAGGGCTCGACCGAGCTCAAACGCCTCCAGAACGGCGGCTGCAAGGTCGCCAACGGCGCGTTCGACCCCAACAGCTGCAAAGGATTCGGCTCCGCGGCGCCTGGCACGTTCGACGGCGCCAAGTTCAAGTGGCTATCGGCCAACGTCTTCGAGACGGCCACCGGCCGAACCCTGCTGCCGCCCTACGGCCTCAAGACCTTCAACGGTGTCCGCGTCGCCTTCATCGGCATGACGCTCGTCGGCACGCCCGGCATCGTCACCCCCACCGGGGTCGCCGGACTCGATTTTCGTGACGAAGCCGACACCGTCAACGCGCTCGTGCCCAAGCTCCGCGCGCTCGGCGTCGAAGCCATCGTCGTGCTAGTGCACCAGGGTGGATTCCAGAACCTCCTCAACGGTAGCAATGGACTGCCGATCCCGGGACAGCCGATTACGAGCGATATCAACGGATGCACCGCCGACCTCAAGAACGCGGACGGCACGGATTCGGACATTCGCGCCATCGTCAAGCGGCTCGACAACGCCGTCGATCTGATGATCAGCGGGCACACCCACGCCGCATACAACTGCTCGGCCACCACCATGGATGTGACGGGGACCACGCTGGCGAACGCAGTCACCACGCCGCGTCCCACGGGGCTCCCGAACAAAGTGGGCCGCCTGGTGCCCGTGACCAGCGCCAGCGCGTTCGGCCGTGTCCTGTCGGAAGTCAACGTGACGATCAACCCGGCGACGCGCGACATCACGGCTGTCAGCCCCCGCAACGTGCTGGTCGATGAAACCGATGCGGGGATCCTCGCCGCCATCGCGGCCAACCCCGACGTGAAGAACGTCGTCGCTGCCTACAAGGCCGCGGTGTCTCCGCTGTCCAATCAAGTGGTGGCCACCATTACCGCAGATGTATCCAGCACCGCTGCCGCCTCCGGTGAAATGCCGGCAGGCGACCTGATCGCCGACGCGCAGTTGCAGGCCACGCAGCCGGCCGGCCTCGGCGGCGCGGTCATCGCGTTCATGAACGCCGGCGGCGTCCGCGCCTCGGGATTCATCAAGCCTGCTGTGGCGACGTATCCGTACAACCTGACGTTCGGAGACGCATTCACGGTGCAGCCGTTTGGCAACAGCCTGGTGACGATGACCCTGACCGCGCAGCAGATCAAGAACGTGCTCGAACAGCAGTTCCTGGGCTGCCGGGGCCAGGTCGTTCAGCGCATCATGCAGATCTCGAACGGCTTCAAGTACACGTGGGATTCGGCTGGCACCTGCGACACGCGCATCCGCGACGTGTCGTTCACGCCCACGGACGTCACGGTGTACCCGCCGGTCGCCACCGGGCCCACCGACTTTCTCGTGGTCGGCGGGGTGGTGCAGAATCCGACCAAGACCTATCGGGTGACCGTGAACAACTTCATGGCCACGGGTGGTGACGGCTTCACGACGCTCATCGGCGGCACCAACCAGCTGGGCGGGGCGCAGGACATCGATGCGCTCGTGGCTTACCTCGTGGGGTACAAGGCGCCAAACCCGGCCTACGACCCTGCAAGCGCGGCCTTCAACAAACCGCGCATCACGCGCCTGCCCTGAGGGCCGACATCGTGAGGCGCCGAGCGCGGTGGCCTGGGGCTGCCACCGCGCTGCTCGTCCTGGCCCTTCCCTCGTCGGCGCAGGTGCCACCCTCGTCCACCCGGGACGAGCCTCGGCGCGCCAGAGAGACGGCGTTAGGCCGTCTCTCGGAGATCACCGAACAGCAGCGGCTGCTCGATGAGGCAGAAGCACGGCTGGTGGTGGGCGACGCGACCCGTGCGCTCCAGGCCCTCGAACGAGCGATGCAGCTTGGGCAGTCACCGAGCGCCGAGCTGACCCTCGTTCGGGCGTACATGCAAGCCGGTCAGTACCGACGCGCGCTCGGATTTGCCCCCCATGTCGCCGGTGAACACGTGGACACCCCGGCCGGCACCGCCCTCTATGCATGGCTCCTCCAGGTGGGTGGCCAGGGCCGTTTCGCTCGGGTCGTGCTCGACGACGCGCAACGCCGTACACCAGCCGATCTGGTCCTGCGCCAAGCCCTGGCGGCCCTCTCGGACGCGTGGCCGGCGCCATCGGGCGCGCTGCTCGAGGGCCCGTGGCGGGCCGCGCCCTATGCCTGGGGCGCGCCGGTGCCAGCGGTGGCGCGTGTGCTCGGGAGCGGGGTGCTGATCGACGAAGGTCGTGCCGCGCTGGTGCCGACGCGAGCCCTCGACGGGGCGGTGCACATCTGGATTCGAAACGGCTTGGGCCAGACGGCGACGGCGTCGATTGCGGAACGGCCCGACGAACTCCCGTTCACCGTCGTGCGACTGGGGCAGCCATTGCCGCCACCGCCGCCATTCGTGCGTCCGGCACGGGAGCCTTTCGGCGGCAGCCCCAGCTATGCCCTCGAATATGCGGTCGGCGCGGGTGACCTCGCAACGTGGCCGCTTCTGCAAGCCGGGTTCTTCGGCAGCGTGCCGCGTGAAGGACCATTCAGGCTGCTCCGCATGGACCTGTCGCCAGGGCCACGCGGTGGCCCCGTGTTCGACGCGGCGGGCCAACTCGTGGGCGTTGCCTTTTCGGACAGCGCCGGTGCGAACCGCGTCGTGTTTGCCCCCCAGCTGCGTCTCTCGCCGTCGGTGACTTCGACCCCGGATCCGTCATCCTCCGGCGTATCCCCGCGCATGCCGGTCGATGAAGTCTATGAACGCGGGTTGAAGACGGCGGTGCAAGTGATCGTCGTCCGGTAACGGAGAAAGCCCGGCGGCCTTCGGTCGCGCCCGAGGAGATGGACCAGGCGAAGAGGAAAGCGCCGAGCGGTGGCTCGCGTGTGGGCTGGCGCCGCGGGCGTGCCGGGCGTCAGCTCCCTGTCGCGGCGCCGGGAAGTGAC
>JBEQUD010000412.1:0-4311 GCA_040349235.1 Acidobacteriota bacterium | reverse complement strand
GAGCGGGCTGGGCTCGAATGGCGATTGGACCATGGGGAAATTCTAGTCCGACGGGCCGGATGAATCTGATCCTGCTCGAGCCGGGCGAGATTCCCGTGGACGGGCGCGTCGAGGTATCGGGCGCGCGCGCCGCCCACCTGGTGCGGGTCCTCCGCGTTGAGTCGGGCGCGCGCGTGCGCGTCGGTGTCGTTGACGGCCCGCGCGGCACCGCCGTCGTGGAGGACGCCGCCGACGGGCGTGTCAGGATGTCGGTCGTGCTGGAGGCCGCCGTACCGGAGCGGCCCCGCGTGGACCTGCTCCTGGCGCTGCCGCGGCCCAAGGTGATGCGCCGCCTCTGGGCGCAACTGGCGGCGCTCGGCGTCGGTCATGTCTACTTGACCAACGCGGCCCGCGTCGAACGCAGCTACTTCGACACGCACCTGCTTTCGCCCGAGGTCTATCGTCCCTTGCTGCTCGAAGGGCTGCAGCAGGTGCAGGATACGCGCCTACCGACCGTCTCCGTCCACCGCCGGTTCAAGGTGTTCGTCGAAGACGAACTCGGCCCGCCCTCAGACGCCCAGTTGCGCCTGGCGGCCGATCCGCGCGCCGCGGCGCGCGCGGGCACCCTGGTCCGCGACCATCCAGCCGCGCGTGTGCTCGTGGCCGTGGGTCCCGAAGGGGGTTGGAATGCCTTCGAGCTCGCGCTCCTCGAGGCGCACGGGTGCCGGCTCGCCGGCATGGGGCCGCGCACCCTGCGGACCGACACCGCCTGTGTCGCGCTGCTCGCGCTCGTCAACGACGCGATGCCCTCTGGGCCGGCCGGGCGGGGCGGCCGACACGACCCCGGTGGTGAAGAAATGGTGCCTCTGACGTCCGAAACCTGCATAGAATAGGCGCGCTCGTCACCCATTCCATGAGGCTCGTCCTATGAACCGCACCCTTTTCGCTGGTGTCTGCCTCGCGCTTGGCCTGGCGGTCGCCTGGCCGCAGCAGCCGCACGCCCAGTCTCCGAAGCCCGACCAGCAAGCCTTTCCTCAGCGCGAACAGCAGCACTTCGTGCGCGGGCTCCGCGTCCCGGATGGCCAGCCGAAGGGGACACTGGTCCCGACACCCATCGATCCGGCGCGTCCGTGGGGATGGATGCTCAAGGCGTCCCTCGAACATCCGGACCAGCCGCTCTACAACAGAGCCAAGGCCAGGCTGCTCGAGGGCAAGACGGTCTACAGCCACGTGATCACGCACCTGGACGTCGAGCAGTACTGCCGGCAGGCTCCGCACTACGACTACACGTGGTTCGAGATGCAGCACTCGCTCATGACGTTCGCCGACGTCCAGAAGATGCTGCAAGCCTGCCCCCATGCGGGCGCCGCGCCGATGATCAGACTGCCCGATGCGTTCGAATCGACCATGCAGAAGGCGCTCGATATCGGGGCGCTGGGCGTCGTCATTCCCACGGTCAACGACGGGCCGCAGGCGAGGGACGCGGCGATGTGGGCCCGTTTCCCGCCGGCCGCGCGACGCAGTTCAGGGAACACGACCTCAGGGCCCGGCGCCAAGCTCTGGAACCCGGTCGTGCCGCCCGGCTCGAACTTCCGTCAGAGCTTCAACGACAACATGCTCCTGGTCGTGATGATCGAAACGATGGAAGGGGTGAACAACGCGTTCGAGATTGCCTCGACGCCGGGCGTTGACGTGGTCATCATCGGCAGCAACGACCTGCAGGAGTTCACGGGAATCCCCATGTCGGACGATCGGTACCAGGATCTACTGACGCGCGTCCGGAACGCCACGTACTTGGCCGGGAAGTTCTTCGGCAACGTCATCGGCAAGGACAACCCGCTCCGGGCGGACGCCCGGTTCTTCGAATACGGGCCGACCATGGACGGCTATGTCGATTCGAAACCCCGGCACGACGGCGAGTAGGGGGTTCGTTACTGCGGTTTGGCCCAGCCGATGTCCTGGTAGACCCAGGGGCCGGCGAAACCGAAGGACCCGAAATTCGCCAGGGTCGTCTTGCACACGGTCAATTCGGGCCGCTGGTACATCGTGAGCGAGTGGACTTCCTGCCAGATGAGGGCGTCGATCTGGTTGGCGAGCGCCGCGCCTTTCTTCCGATCGAGCTCCGCGTTGGCCTGGTCGAACAGCCGGTCGATTTCGTTCGACCCAACGCGCGCGTAGTTCTGGCGGACGTCGAGCTCGCCGCTCGCCGTCCGCTGCGGCTGGGCGTAGATCGACTTGGACGAGCTGATGGGATACGGCGTGCCCATCCACGAGAAGACCGTGACGTCGAACTGCCCGGGCGTCACGTACTTCGCGAACAGGTCACTCATCGGCACCGCGTTGATCTTGATCGTGACGCCGACCTGGCCCAGCATGTTCTGCACCAGCTCGGCGACCTGCTTGGACGTGGCGACGCCGGAGGGAATCACGAAGACCACCTCGAGCGGCTTGCCGTCCTTCTTGCGGATGTTGCCGTCGAGTTTCCAGCCCGCCGCATCCAGGATCTGTCTGGCGCGCTGGGGGTTGTAGTGTCCGACCTCGCCGGAGTTGTCCTGGTAGCCCGCCTGATTCGCCATGAAGATATGGTTGTTGAGGGGCTGGACGCTGATGCCGAGCGGCCCGAGCAGCGCGCGGGCAATCACCCCGCGGTCGATGCCCATCGCGATCGCCTGACGGACGGTGACGTCCTGTAGCACCGGGCTGGTCGAATTGATCGTCAGGTGGCCGAAATTGGGGCCGCCGGCCACGCGCACTTCAGCGCCCGCGATCCCCTTCGCACGGTTGAACTTGTTGGCATCCGCGCCGATGTCCATCGCGTCGATTTCCCCATTGGCGAGCGCATCGATCTGCGCGTCCGGCTCGATGACGCGGAACACGATCGTGTCGAGCTTGGCCCGATCGCCCCACCACTTCTCGTTGCGGACCAGGGTGATTGTCTTGGCGGTCTGGTCGATCTTGTCGATCTTGAACGGCCCGGCGGTGGTCAGCGGCCGGGCCTTCCAGCCCTCGTTGAACACCTTCGAATCCTTGTTGGTTGACGCCGGATAGAACAGCGAAAAGATGGACGGCCAGTCCGCGAAGTGGTGCTTGAACGTGACGACGACTTCCCGGTCGTTCTTGCCGCGCTCGACGGTCTCGATGTCCTCGTAGCCGTTCGTCGAGGCAACCTGGTAGGCCTTGTTGGTGCCGTTGCTGGCCTTCCACTGCCAGTAGAAGTCCTCCCAGGTGATCGGCGTGCCGTCGTACCACACCGCCTTTGGGTTGATCTCGAAGGTGACGACCTGCTTGGGTGTCGTGGTGATCGTCGGCTCGGACGCGAGGTAGTCCTTGCTCCAGACGGGGGCGCCGGCCGCGTCGCTGGCGTAGGTGAAGGGCAGCAGGGCGGATACTACGTAGGCGTTGTCCTGGAGGGTGCCGTCCAGCTGGTTGTAGTTGAAGTTGGGCGGCATCTGGTTGAGCGGCCAGGTGAACTTGCCGCCGTCCTGCACACGGTCGCGGGCCATCGCGTTGATCTGGTTCGTGGTGGCCGGCGGCGGCGCCGCGGCGGGCGCGGCTGGCTTGCTGCCGCCGCCACAGGCCGAGACGGCCCATACGAGGCATGCCAGTCCACACTGCGCGGTTCTCTTCTGCAGTCTCGTCACGTGTTCCCCCCGCCCCCGAGGATACCTCAGAGGACGGGAACAGGCATGCTGTAGTGGCAGGCGTCCAGGTGGTCGCCCCCCGTGCCCGAGCGGGCCAGCAACGCCGGCGGCTCGTCGAGGCACCGCTGTCGCTCGACGTCGGTCAGGGCGTTCGCGAACTTGGGGCAGCGCGTGCGGAAGCGGCACCCGGACGGCGGGTTCGCCGGGCTCGGTAAATCGCCTTCGAGGAGGATGCGATGGCGCCGCCGCTCCTTGCCCGGGTCCGGCAGGGGGATGGCGGAGAGCAGCGCCTGCGTATAGGGATGCGCCGGGCTGTTGAACACGTCGTCCACTGCGCCGATCTCGACAATCCGCCCCAGGTACATCACGGCCACGCGATCGGCAATGTGCCGCACGACCGCGAGATCGTGCGCGACGAAGAGATACGAGAGGTCGAGTTGCGCCTTGAGACGCTCCAGCAGGTTGATGACCCCTGCGCGGACGGAGACGTCGAGGGCGGACACGGGTTCGTCGAGCACGAGGACGCGCGGCTCGAGGGCCAGGGCCCGGGCGATGCCGATGCGCTGACGCTGGCCCCCGGAGAACGCCTGGGGGTAGCGATTGGCGTGCTCGGGTTGCAGGCCGACCATGCGCAGGAGATCGCGCACCCGCGCGGCGCGCGTGGGTGCCTCGACGCCGTGTGCCTCGAGCG
>JBEQUD010000428.1:0-4303 GCA_040349235.1 Acidobacteriota bacterium | reverse complement strand
GAGCCCGCGGATGATGCCGAACGCGGGATGGTCGGCCCCCGCGGGCTGCGGCAGATGCGCCATGTGGTCGAGCACGATGGCCGAGGGCAGCCGCCGCAGCAGGTCCGCGATGTCGGGCACCTGCTGGCCGACAACGTTGAGCTGCACATGCCAGCCGAGGTCCGCGATGCGCTTCGACAGTGTTTCGACCGGCGCGAGCCCGGCCGTCGTCGCGTCGTCCCGGATCGTGAACCGGATGCCGCGCACGCCGCCCTCGTGCAGCTGCTTCAGCTCGGCATCGGTGATCTTCGGATCGATGACCGCGATGCCCCTGGCGTTCGCCCCCAGCTGGGAAATGGCGTCGAGCGTGATGCGGTTGTCCGTGCCGTAGTTGCTCGGCGTGACGACGATGTTCCTGGTCGTGGCAATCCGCTTCTGGTACAGCCGGTAGTTCGGCACGGCGGCGTTGGCCGGCGGCGTGCGCGCGTTCGGCTGGATGGGAAAGCGCGCCGGGTCGTAGATGTGCATGTGGCAATCGCACGTGTTGATCGGCGCCTTGAGCTTCGGCGGTGCGGTGCCGACCGAGTTGGACACCGCGGTATCGACGCCAGCTTTGACGCCGCCTTGCCCCAGGACGGGCGCGTTACGCGCTTCGACGACGAGGGCCGCGCCGACGGCTGCAAGCCCGGTCCGGGCGAGAAACGTCCGCCGGTCCATTTCCTGGTCGCTCATCACTCGATTCCTCCACTCGTGCGTGCATCGCACCGACGGCCATGACGCGGTTGGACGCCGCCTAGGACATTGCCGCCTAGGACATTGTTGCCGCGCGGCTATTGGGCCAGCAGGGGGATGTCGCGGACGGGCGGCGGCACCGTCCGCGCCTGCAAGTAGGCGTAGATGTCGGCGACGTCCTGCTCCGAGAGCACCTTGCTGCTGTACGGAGGCATTTCGGTCGCCGGGGTCCGCAGGTACGCGATGAAGCGCGGGTACGGAATCGGGTTCGGGCCGATGCGCGGGCCGCCGAGTGAGGCCGCGCCCTGCCCTTCGTACCCGTGGCACTGATAGCAGGCCTTCCCGACGTACAGCTTCCTCCCGGTCTCAACATTTCCTGCGGGAGCGTTGCCCGCAGGAGCGCTTGCCGCTGGGGCGTTCCGCGCCGGCCCTGCAGTCGCCGCGGGTGCCGCGGGCGTGGCCTCACCCGCTCCGGAGCCCTGGGCGAAGACGCCCGCGACGGCCAGCGAACCAACCAGCGCCGCCGCCGCGGCCGCCTTCCCGAGCATCGGCGTTCTTGGTAAGGGCATGGGTCTGGGCATCGGCATGTCCGGCCTTCCTAACGCGGCTGGGTGAAGACGTCCACCAGCGCAGGTTCGCCCTTCTTGACGACGGCAAGCGCCCGGGCAATGGCGGGGCCGAGGTCCTTCGGGTTGGTGATGGGCCCTTCGCCGTACACACCCAGGCTCTGCGCAAGCTTGGAGTAGTCGATGGCGGGGTTGTCGATTTCGTTGCCGATGAGACACCGGTCCACGCCGCGGCTCTTGCGGTTGGCGATCCGCTGCACGTGCATCATCTCCATGTGGTAGCGGCGATTGTTGTGCATGATGCTCAGGAGCGGGATCTTGTGATGGGCCGCCGTCCAGAGGACGCCGGGGGCGTACATCAAATCGCCGTCCGTCTGGATGGCGACCGACAGCCGGCCGTGCTTCCGGTTGGCGAGCGCCGCTCCAACGGCCGCCGGGGCGCCGTAGCCGATGCCGCCGCCGCCCGCGTGTCCGATCCAGTGGTACGGCTTGTCGAACGTCCACAGTTGGCGCGGCCAGCCGCCGCCGTCGCTGTACCAGCTCGAGACGAGCGACCAGTCCTCGTGCCGGATCTTGTCCCAGATCTCCGCGCAGAGACGGCCTGTGCTGACGGGCGACGCATCCCACGCGTAGGAGGCCTCGACGCGCGAGCGTTCGAGGGCCGCCTGGCTCGCCTTGGCGAGCCGCGCGCCGCGGGCCTCGAAGGCGCGCTTCCGGTCGGGCGTGACGAGCCGCTTGACCGCCTCGATGAGCAGCGGCATCGTCGCTTCCGCCTCGGCGGCCACGGCGATGTCGAGCCCGATGAAGCGCTGGAAATCCTGGTAGTTCGCGCGGATGTAGAGGTCGCCCGAATTGATGCTGACGAGCTTCGTGCTCGACTTGTGGATCGGCCGCGCCGAGCGGAAGACCTGATCGCGGAACACGTGGAGCGTGCCGTGGATGTCCTGGACCTCGAGCGCCAGAATTACGTCGGCGTTCGACAGGGTGGCGCGCGACACCACCGTCTGATTGAGCGGATGGCGCGTGGGGAAGTTCAGCCGGCTGCCGAGATCGACCACCCCGGCCTGGAGCGTCTCTGCCAGTTCGACCAAATACGTCATCCCCGCAGGGGTTCGTGCGAGGCGGTCGGCGACCAGGACAGGATTCTCGGCGGCGACGAGCAGCTTCGCGATTTCTGCCACCGCGCCCGAATCCCCCTGCGGGATGGCGGGCAGCGTCATCTTCGGAATCGGCAGCTTGAAGTCGGGCGCGATCGGCTTTTCCTGCAGGGTGAGATCGGCGCTGATGATCGTCGCGCCCCTCGGCGGGGTCATCGAGATCTGGTACGCGCGGATGGCGGATTCCGCGAAGTGCTGCAGCGAGCCCGGCGAGTCGTCCCACTTCGTGAAGTCGCGGACCATCAGGGCCGCATCCTGCACGCTGTGCGCCCATTCCTTGGGCCGGCGCTCGTTGGCGTCGATCGAGTTGCCGATGACCATGTAGACCGGGACCCGGTCACACCACGCGTTGTAGAGGGCCATCGCCGCGTGCTGGAGGCCCACCGTGCCGTGGGCCATGACCATGGCCGGCTTGCCCTCGATCTTGTAGTAGCCGTGGGCCATGGCCACCGACGACTCTTCGTGGGTGCAGGTGATGAGTTCCGGGGCCTTGTTGCCGCCGTAGTTGATGACGGATTCGTGGATGGCCCGGAAGCTCGAGCCGGGGTTGGCGCACACGAACTCGAAGCCGAGCGACTTGATGACGTCCAGCATGTAGTCCGAGCCGGAGCGCTCGAGATTCACCGCATTGGCGGCGACGGAGAACGGCTGGTCCGCATCGGGGGCCGGCGCTTGAGGGGCGGCGGCGGCACCGGCCGGTGCCGCGAGCGCGGCGGCGCCGGCCAACCCCGCGTGCTTCAAGAAGTTTCGCCGTCCACCCCGGGTGGCTTTCGGCGATGGTGGTCGTGCCATCGGTCCTCCGGTTGATACTGCGCCGCGAGCCTACCTGTTCGAAATACCCCTGTCAATGCAGGTAAACTGCCTCGAGCGTGACTCGACAGACTCCTCACGGTCCAGGCGCCTTCGACGTGGTGGTGGTCGGCGGCGGCAACGCTGGGCTCTGCGCGGCGTTGACCGCGCGCGAGGCGGGCGCGAGCGTGGTCGTGCTCGAATCCGCCCCGCGGGACTTCCGCGGCGGCAACAGCCGGCACACGCGCAACCTGCGGTGCATGCACGACAGCCCGACCAGCATCCTCACCAAGTCCTACCCGGAGAAGGAGTTTCTGGCCGACTTGATGGGCGTCACTGGCGGGCAGACCAACGAGGAGCTGGCGCGGGTTGTCATCGCCGGCTCGGCCGACTGCCCCGCGTGGATGGAACGGGCCGGCGCCCGGTTCCAGCCGGCCCTTCGCGGCACGCTCCACCTCGACCGGACGAATGCGTTCTTCATGGGCGGCGGCAAGGCGCTCATGAACGGCTACTATGCGACGGCCGCGCGGATGGGCATCTCGGTCCTCTACGATGCGGAAGTCGTCGGGCTGGACGTCGTCGATGGCCGCTGCGACGTGGTGACGGTGCTCGTCAACGGCCAGGAGACGCGCATCCACGCGAAGACCCTCGTGCTCTCCTCCGGCGGCTTCGAATCGAATCTGGCGTGGCTGCACGAGCTCTGGGGCGCGGCCGCCGACAACTTCATCATCCGCGGCACGCCCTACAACAAGGGCCGCGTCCTGAAGCTGATGCTCGAGAAGGGCGCGCAGCCCGTCGGCGACGCCAAGCAGTTCCACTGCGTTGCGGTTGACGCGCGCGCGCCGAAGTTCGACGGCGGCATCGTCACGCGGCTCGACTGCGTGTCGCTTGGCATCGTCGTCAACCGCGACGGCGTGCGCTTCTACGACGAAGGCGAAGACTTCTGGCCCAAGCGCTACGCGATCTGGGGCCGGCTCGTCGCGCAGCAGCCCGACCAGATCGCGTACTCGATCGTGGATGCCAAGGCCCTGGGCAAGTTCATGCCGTCGGTCTTTCCCCCCTTCGTGGCGTCCTCGCTGC
>JBEQUD010000411.1:0-3173 GCA_040349235.1 Acidobacteriota bacterium | reverse complement strand
TCAGCGCGTCCTCATCGCCATCGCCCTTGCGTGCCATCCCTCCCTCGTCATCGCCGACGAGCCCACGACGGCACTTGACGTCACGATCCAGGCGCAGATTCTCGATCTCCTGCGCGAGATGAAGGCCGCATTCCGGCTCTCGCTCGTGCTCATCACCCACGACCTCGGGGTCGTGGCCGAGACCGCCGACCGCGTGGCCGTCATGTACGCCGGGCGCATCGTCGAGGAGGGCCCGGTCCGTGCGATCTTCCGCAGCCCCGCCCATCCGTACACCCGCGGGCTCCTCGCGTCGATTCCAGGCGGGAAGCCGGGCGGGCCCCTGGCGTCCATCGACGGCACCACGCCCGCCCTGGGCGATCGGCATGCAGGCTGCGCGTTCGCGCCACGCTGTCCGCAACGCCTGGAGCGGTGCACGAAACATCACCCACCGGATTACGTGATCGGCTCCGGCCACCGCGCCGCGTGCTACCTGCACGAACCAACCGGGACGCCGGTCTGAGATGGCGCTCGTCGAAGTCTCTCGTCTCGTCAAGCAGTTCGCCCGGAGCCGGGGCCTGCTGGCTCGGGTGCCTCCCGTGATCGCCGTGGACGATGTGAGCTTCAGCATCGAGGCGGGCGAGACGTTCGGCCTCGTCGGCGAATCCGGCAGCGGCAAGACCACGACGGGGCGCTGCCTTCTCCGGCTGCTCGAGCCAACATCCGGGGCCATCCGGTTCCGAGGCGAGAACCTCCTGACGCTCTCACCGGCACGCCTGCGCACCGAGCGGCGACACATGCAGATCGTCTTCCAGGATCCGTACTCGTCGCTGAACCCCCGGATGCGCGCTAGACAAATCGTGGAGGAACCGCTCCGCATCCACCGTCTCGGGGGCCGCGACGCGCGGCGCGCGCGCGTCGGCGAACTGTTTCAACTGGTCGGTCTCGATACCGCGCACCTCGAGCGCTACCCGCACGAATTCAGCGGCGGTCAGCGGCAGCGCATCGGCCTCGCGCGCGCGCTCGCCCTCAGCCCCTCGTTTCTCGTGCTCGACGAGCCTGTCTCGTCGCTCGACGTGTCCGTCCAGGCCCAGGTCCTCAACCTGCTGATGCACCTCCAGCGGCAGTTGAACCTGACCTACCTGTTCATCTCGCACGATCTGCGGCTCGTCGAACATGTCTGCGACAGGGTCGCGGTGATGTATCTGGGGAAGATCGTGGAGATCGCCTCGTCGGCGGCGCTGTTCGCCTCGCCCCGGCACCCCTACACCCGGACGCTGCTATCGGCGATTCCCACACTGGATCCGGACGCACCGCGGCGGTGCATCCCGCTCGACTCCGCATCGTTCCGCCGCGACGCGCCCCTCACGCAGGTGGCCGACGGGCACTGGGCCGCGATCTAGCTCGCCTATGCCGCTCTGCGCACGTCGTTTTCGATAGCGCCGTCGCGCAGATGGATGGTGCGGTAGGCGAAGGCGGCCACCTCGGGCTCGTGCGTAACGAGCACGATGGTGTTGCCACCCTGATGCAGCCGTTCGAACAGGCTCATGATCTCGAGTCCGGTCTTCGAATCGAGATTGCCGGTGGGTTCGTCGGCGAGCAGGATTGAGGGGTTGTTGACCAGCGCGCGGGCGATGGCGACGCGCTGGCGTTGCCCGCCGGAGAGTTCGTTCGGCCGGTGCGTGAGGCGGCCGGACAGCTCCACGCGCCCGAGCGCCAGCGTCGCGCGCTCGGTCCGCTCCGCGGCCGGCACGCCGGCGTAGACGAGGGGCAGTTCGACGTTCCGGAGCGCCGTCGCGCGCGGCAGCAGGTTGAACGTCTGGAAGACAAAGCCGATTTCCTCGTTGCGAATGCGGGCGAGCTCGTTGTCGTTCATCAGGCTCACCTGCTTGCCGTTGAGGAGATACGATCCGCGGCTCGGCGTGTCGAGACAGCCGATGAGGTTCATCAGCGTGGACTTGCCCGACCCCGAGGGCCCCATGATCGCCACATAGTCGCCCCGCTCGATCTGCAGCGATACGCCGCGCAGGGCATGCACGGTTTCCGTCCCCATGACGTAGGTCTTCCACAAATCGACGGTTTCGATAAGTGCCATGGACGGCCTCCGCTGGCGGCCTAGTGCTCTTCGTCGTAGTTGGCCTTCAGCCTGGCCACGACCTCCGGGTCGGCGAGCGTGGTGGTGTCGCCGATCGCCTTTCCCTCCGCGATATCCCGCAGCAGACGGCGCATGATCTTCCCCGAACGCGTCTTGGGGAGATCCGCGGCGAACAGGATGTCGTCGGGGCGCGCAATCGCGCCAATCTTCCGGACGACGTGCTCCTTGAGCTCATCGACGAGGTCCTGGGACTGCCGGCCCTTGGCGTTCTCCTTCAGCGTGACGAACGCGGCAATCGCCTGCCCCTTCAGCTCGTGCGGTCGTCCGACCACGGCCGCTTCCGCCACCGCGGGATGATCGACGAGCGCGCTCTCCACCTCCATCGTGCCGATGCGATGGCCAGCGACGTTCAGCACGTCGTCGACCCGGCCGAGCAGCCAGAAGTCGCCGTCGGCGTCGCGCTTGGCGCCGTCCCCGGTTACGTAGACGCCGGTTCCCCACTTGTTCCAGTACTGCTTGACGTAGCGGTCCGGATCCCCGTAGATGCCGCGCAGCATCGAGGGCCACGGCTTGGTGAGTGCGAGCAGGCCGCCGCCGACCTCGACCCGGTCGCCGCGCTCGTTGCGAATCTCGGCCGAGATCCCCGGAAACGGCCGGCCCGCGGACCCGGGCTTGAGCGTGGTCACGCCAGGCAAGGCCGTGATCATGATGGCGCCGGTTTCGGTCTGCCACCATGTATCAACGACCGGACACCGGCCGCCCCCGATGACCTGGTGGTACCACATCCAGGCTTCCGGGTTGATCGGTTCCCCGACCGAACCAACCAGGCGCAGCGAGGACAGGTCGTGTGACGCCGGCCATTCGGCGCCCCACTTCATGAAGGCCCGGATCGCCGTCGGCGCCGTGTAGAAGACGCTGACACCGTGCCGCTCGATGAGCGACCAGAATCGATCCTTCTGCGGCCAGTCTGGCGCGCCCTCGTACATCAGCACGGTCGCCCCGTTCGACAGCGGGCCGTACACGACGTAGCTGTGCCCGGTCACCCACCCGATGTCCGCGGTGCACCAATACACGTCTTCGTCGCGGAGGTCGAACACCAGCT
>JBEQUD010000384.1:0-4173 GCA_040349235.1 Acidobacteriota bacterium | reverse complement strand
TCAGCGTCGCCCACCCGTTGTGGAGGAACAGGAAGATAACCCCCACGACGAGCGCGAGCGTGACCAGCATCGTGACCTGGACGTCCTTGAACGACTGGCGAATCGACGTCGCCCGTTCCAGGCGGGAACTGAGGTGCGCGGCCCGCGGCAGCTCCGCCTCGAGTGCCGGCAGGAGCGCGTGGACCGCATCGGTGACGGCCACCACGTTCGTGCCGGGCTGCTTCTGCACGGCCATGTAGATGACCTGCTGCAGCCCCGACCGGTCGAGCATCCACGCGCCGGCCGTGGTCGTCTCGACGCTGTCGAGGACGTTCGCCACCTGTTCGAGCCGGACCGGACGGCCCTCGTTGTAGCTCAGCACGATGGGCCTGAACATGGCGGCGCTCGACAGAACCCCCTCTGGATTGTGGAGCAAGCCGTTCGCGTTGATGGTGTACGTGGACATGGGGCCGAAGAGCTGACCGGTCGGTGAGTCCACGTTCCAGCTGCGCAGCGCCTGATCGACCTCGTTGAGGCCCACGCTCTGCGCCTTCAGCTTGTTCGGATCGACCTGCACGCGCACCGCGTACTTCTGCGCGCCGAACACGCTGACCTGCGAGACGCCGTTGACCATCGAGATGCGCGGGGCGAGGATGTTTTCCGCGTAGTCGTCCACGGCCGCCATCGACATCGAGCTCGAGCCGACGGCGAAGAACATGATCGGCATGTCGGCTGGATTGGCCTTGCGGAACGACGGGGGTGCGGTCAGGGTGGACGGCAGCAGCGGCATCGCCGCCTGGATGGCGGACTGCACGTCAACGACCGCGCTGTCGATGTTGCGATCGAGGTCGAACGTCATCGTGATGTTGCTGGAGCCCGCGCTGCTCGACGACGTCATTTCGTCGATGCCGGCAATCGTCGTGAACTGCCGTTCGAGCGGGCTGGCCACGACCGATGCCATCAGGGCCGGATCCCCGCCGGCGAGCGACGCCCCCACGTTCACCGTCGGGTAGTCAACCGTGGGCAGGTCCGCGACGGGCAGCGCGAGGTACGAGATCACCCCGAACAGGGCGATCGCCGCCATCAGCAGGCTGGTGGCGATGGGCCGCCGGATAAACAGTTCGGAGATGTTCACCGGCCCATCGCTACTTGAGTGCGGCGGCGCCGGCGGCCGCGCTCACGCCGTCCTGCGCGCTCGTGCCGCCGGACAGGCCGATGGCGCCGACGATCTTGCCGTCGATGAGGAGCGGCAGCCCACCCTCGACCGGCACCGCCTCGCGCAGCCCCAGCAGCCGCCAGCCTTCACCGCCGGCGGCGAGCTGGTCCTGCATCGCCTTGGTCGGACGCTTGAACCGCACGGCCGTGCGCGCCTTCTCGATGGCGATCGTGTTGCTGGCCGCTTGCGTGCCTTCCACCTTCTCGAAGTACACCAGTTCGCCCGCCGGATCCACCACCGCAACGGCCATGGTCCAGCCGTTCTTGCGCGTTTCGGCCAATGCGGCGGCCGCGATTTTCTTCGCGTTGTCACCGCTGATGGGCGGGCCGTAAAGATTGGGCAGCTGCGCCGCGGCGGGGCCGGCCGACAGCCCGACGAGCACGAGTCCGATGAATATCCGCAGGGACCGACGTCGCATAATCGCGTCTCCTCAAAGGCCTACTACGTGTGCGCTCGCGACAGGGGACACCGCCAAACGTGGCCCACGCCAGGAGCGGCTCCGGATCATACCGTAGGCGGCACTCCAGGCCCGGAACCGGCCAGGGCGGTCGGCGCCTCGATCTGCCGGCGGGGGTCGATGGCCAGCCAGGCCAGCGCACCTCCGCCATATACGGCGCCCGCGATGTAGAACGGCAGTGTCCAGGACTGCCACCGATCGACCGCGAAGCCGATGACCAGCGGCGCAAGAAGCCCGCCGACGTTTCCGAAGGAGTTCATGAAACCCGTCATCACGCCCGCATGGCGGGGGGCGATGTCCACCGGGGTGGCCCAGCATGCCCCGAGCGCCAGATCCGCCGACCCGAGCGCACATGCCAGGAGCACGGCCTTCGCGACGGCGGGCAGCGCCAGCGTCGAGGCAAGCGTCAGCGCGGATGCGCCGCTGAACGCGACGCACCCCAAGCCGCAGCGCCCGACCCGGAGGCCATGGCGGCGCACGAGCGTGTCCGTGAGCCATCCGCCGGCGATGTTGGCGATGCCGGCGAGCAGGAACGGGAGCGCAGCGAACAGCCCGCCGCGCAGCGCCGAAAATCCTAGTTCGCGGATGAGGTACGTGGGCAGCCAGGTGAAGTAGAAATACAACCCGTAGGCGTACCCGAAATACATCAGGCAAATCGCGTAGAGATTGCGGCTGCGGAGGATGGCCCGCCACGGTGTGGCGCCGCCGGCGTGCGTCAGGCCCTTCGTCGGCGTACTGACGCCGTCCTGGCGAATCCAGGCGAGCTCGTCGCGATCGACAGCCGGATGCTGGTCCGGATCGTCGCGATACCAGGTGTGCCAAGCGAGGGCCCACGCGAGCCCAAGGACACCGAACACGCCGAAGCTGGCGCGCCAGCCCCACTGGGCGATGAGCAGCAGCGCGATGGGGCCCGAGAGCATGCCTCCGACGCGGGAGCCCAGCATCATCACGCCGATCGCGCGTCCGCGTTCGCGCGCGGGGAACCACCGCGTGAAGGCCCCGGAGAGATTGGGAAACGCCCCAGCCTCGCCCGCGCCGAACAGGAAACGGACGGCGACGAGGGAGCGCAGGCCGCCGGCCAGCCCCGTCAGCATCGTGAAGGCCGACCACCAGAGGACGATGCGTGTGAGCACGCGCCGCGGTCCGCGCCGGTCGCCCAACCAGCCGGAGGGGACCTCGAAGACCGCGTAGGCCAGGGTGAACGCGCTGAAGACGACGCTCATCTCGGGAACGGTCAGGTGAAGATCCGTCATCATCGCCGGCGCCGCCGCCGAGATGCAGATGCGGTCCAGGTAGGTGATGACGGTCAGCAGGAACGCGAACGCGAGGACGCGGCCGCGCGCGCGGCTGGGGCGGGCCATGGCGGACGGTGCGGCTAGGTGCTCCAGCGGTTCCTGCCGGAATCCTTGGCGCGGTACAGCGCCCGATCGGCGCGGTCGAGGAGTGCGGCCAGCGTGTCTCCCGGGAGGCCGCAGGCAATGCCCACCGAGATGGTCGCGGCCGGCGCGGCGGGCAAATCCACGGCGTCTGGCGGCGCGGCCTCGACGGCGTGCCGCAGGCGTTCGGCGCTGGTCTCCGCTGTATGCGCCGGGCAGTCGGGCAGGAGCACGGCGAACTCCTCGCCGCCAAAGCGCGCCAGCATGTCCTGCGGCCGCAAGTGGCTCGCCAAGGTCAACGCGACACGGCGGAGCACCGCGTCGCCGACGAGATGGCCGTGGACGTCGTTGCGCCGCTTGAAGTGATCGACGTCGATCATCAGGAGCGAGACTGGCTGGCCGCTGCGCGAGGCCCGATCGATCTGCCGGGCGAACATCTCGTCGAGCCACCGCCTGTTGCGCAGGCCGGTCAGAGCGTCAACCGTGGCCAGGTCCTCCAGGTGTGTCCGCCGCCGGCGGGATTCCCCCAGCATGGCGTCGTCGTGCCTGACCCGGCCGGCGAGGATGCGAAGCAGGTTGCGCGCGGCCTCGGCGGAGTAGTCGATGAGCCACCACAGCTGCTCGTGGTCCAGTGCGAGGACGGACGTGGGCTCGTCCGCGACGACGTCTGCCGATACTTCACGGCCATCGATGATCGACAGTTCGCCGACACACTCGCCGGCCTCGATCTGGACATGGGGTTCGTCCGTTCCGGGCACGTGCACACGCAACCGGCCGGACACGACGAGATAGAGCGTCCTGTTCGCTGTCCCTGCGGATAGCAGGATGTCCTGCGCGGCGAGATGGCGGAGCTCGCTGCCCGCGACGATGGCAGAAACCGTGGTCGGGGGGACGCCGGCCAGCAGCGGTGACTGCCGCAGCAGATCCTGCATGTTGCTATGTTGGGGCCTGGTCGCCGCCACGCCGCATCATTGCGGCGCGGGCGGGGCGGGGCTGTCGGCCGTGGCCGCGGGCCCCACGACCGGCACGTAGTACATGATGCGCTGGCAGCTGTCGCACTGCACGATCTGTTCGTTCTTGAGAATGGTGTTGAAGACCTGGGGGCGCAGCCGAACGTGGCAGACCGTGCAGATGCCGTCGCGGGC